>NZ_CEYNZH010000009.1:35250-121404 GCF_982874595.1 Oceanospirillum sp.
GTCACCGACTTGAACATCGCCACCGACAGTACCCGTAATAGTCGTATCAACTTGCCCTGCTTCCTGAGCATTCAGAACGTCATCACCGGCAATTACATCAATCGTGATACTGGCTTCAATCTCAGTATCGACAGAGATATCACGATCCGCTTCTGCCGTGGCTGTATTGCCCGCCGCATCGGTTGCTGTTACCGAGGCATCAATAGAATTATCGGCTTCCAGATCATCAGTTTTGACATCAATGCTATAGACCAACTCTCCGGCATCATTTTCGAATACATCACCAGTATAGGTGTTGCCATTGACCGTTAAAGTGACTTCGTCACCGACTTGAACATCGCCACCGACAGTACCCGTAATAGTCGTATCAACTTGCTCTGCCTCCTGAGCATTCAGAACATCATCACCTGCAATCACATCAATCGTGATAGATGCACTAACATCGATTTCGTCAGGTGTTTGCTCCTCAGGGACATTCAACTCGGGTTCCGGTGTCCGAGGGGTTTCCGGGTTGTCCGGGCCACCTTCTGGTTGGCTTTCAGCGGTCGCTTGCGGACTTAATGACTGCAAAGGCTCAACAAAGTCATTGATTGCAGCATTCGAGGTTCCATCAGGATTTTCTATAGAAAAGTCTGCTGGCTGGCTATCAGTATTTCGAATTGAGTCATCATTCTGTTGGAGGGATTGCTGACGGCCATTACTCTGATCTACTGGATCCAAGAGAGAACCTTCACTTTCTGATCGTTCCTCATCCTGAAGATTAAAACGCTCCTCTTCTCTCAGATTCCCGTGGCCATAACGAGTCTGATCAAGATAAATCCGATCGGATACCGAGGCTTGAATATTTTCATTGCCTGAATCCTGGGCCTTACCGCCAACTGATGCATTGTCTATACGCTGCTCTTTTTCAGCAGTATCTTCAGATCTACTGAGCACTGTAGCTTCATCAAACAGTAACGCCTCATCAGATATTCCATTATCTTGAGCTGCTCCCTTATTATCCAGGGACTCATTTGCTTTTCCGTTTTGCTCAGCCATAACCGTACGCTCCTGACAGATCCGTAGAAAACTTTCATTGCAATCAGTTTATTTGGACCAGAGCAAACTTACATCTGGTCAAAAGTTATATGTAGAATCATCGTTCATTAAAACTATTGGATAGCCCTTTAGTAATTGGATCAGCCAAGTACGCAAGAAGCGTTTTATCCCCGGTGAGAATATCAGCAGAAACAACCATCCCAGGCATTAGCGGAAAACGTTGACTCTCCTCGCCCAAGTAGTTTTTTTCCAGCGTGACCCACCCCTTAAAATAAGGTTCTTCTTTTTCATCCAGAGTACTGAAAGCAGACACACGATCCAGCGTACCCTGAGCGTATCCGTAGCGGGCAAAGTCATAACTACTGACTTTCAGTTTAACGGGCTGCCCTGCATGTACATAACCGATGTCATCAGGAGATATACGCACCTCAGCCTGTAGCTCAACCTCATCCGGTACAATCTGCATAAGAACCGATCCAGGCTGAATGACTTGGCCAGAGTTATTGACTTCAAGATTAAAAACCAAGCCACTGGCTGGTGCTCTTATCCAGAGCTCATCAAGGCGGCCTTTAATTTTAAAGTACTCTTCTTTGGTTTCTGCAATCTGACTCTTAAGCTGATCTAGCTGATCCAATGGTTCCTGCAGCATCTGATTCTGAGTTTCATAGTAACGGCTTTTGAACTCTCCTAACTCCTGCTGAATCAGATTAATCTCTTTGAGAATCCTTTGCTCTTCACCGCGGGCTGTAACTGCAGCTCTCTCAGTTTCAAGCAATGTTATCCGTGTAATCAGACGTTTTTGAGCCATCCCTTCCCGCATAGCCAACATTTCATCAGTAAGCTTACGGTGTTCTCGTGCAGACTCTAAAGATTTACTCAGCTGATCAAGACGCGACTCACGTTGCTGTATCTGTCTCTCAAGAACATCAAGCGTCGATTCGCGAACACGAATCTGATTCTTTAGTTGTTGCTTCTGAACCGCAACCATAGCAGGGTAGTCATCAGCGTATTCGGCAAAATCTGGTTCTCTCTCAACAACAAAAGCATCCTGACGTTCTTCTCGAAGCTTTAGAGAGGCCAAGCGAGCCTCAACCTGACGCAGGTCAAGCAGTACCCGAGAATCATCCAGCTTAACCAGAATATCCCCCTCTTTAACCATTGCCCGCTCCTCAACCAACACTTCAGAGACGGTTCCTCCACTTAAGTGTTGAACAACCTTTATCTGCCCGGTAGGGATCACTTCACCAGGGGCTGAGGTTACTTCTGTCAGCTCCGTCATTGAGGCCCAGGCAACGAAGCCAATAACCATAAGAATGATGAGATAAAGAACAGGTTTCGCGTAAGACGGTATTAGCTCATCTTCGACCTGAATCGTTTCGGATAACAGACGACGCTGACGGGAGCCAAGAGAGACATCCGCACCCTGAATGCCGACGTAAGTGCCTACCTGAATATCGGTATCTTTCTGTTTTGGGTTAACTGACATTAACTTAATCCCGCCATAATTTTTTCTTCAACCTCGGCATAACTGCCACGCGCTGTAATCGCACCACTTTCCATATACAAAATATGATCAGCTGTTTTCAAATGACTTGGCCTTGGAGTCACAAATACCAGAGTGACACGCCCCCGCCACCAATTGATGCAGCGTACCAGGGCCTCTTCACCAGCTTCGTCCATACCGTTGCCAGGCTCATCAAGTAAAACAATTGGAGCCGGCTTAAGCAGGGTTCTGGCTAAAGAAAGGCGCTGTCGAAAACCATTGGACATCTGATCTGAGCTACTGTTGGAAATTCGGGTATGAATGCCTCGCTCCATGAGCTCAACATCCTTGGCAAGACCAGCCATCTCTATTGCCCACAACATCTCCTCTTCTGTTGCAGCGGCATGGACAAACCTCAGATTCTGAGCAACCGTCCCATAAAAAATATCGCATGTCTGAGGCATATAACTGATAAGGGAACGCAGATAATCTGCTGCTACCTGCCGCGTATCTATCGCATCAATACGAATCGAACCTGCCTGAGGGGAGTAAAGGCGCGAAATCAAGCCTAGCAATGTTGACTTTCCGGCTCCATCCGGTCCTGTTATTCCCAACACCTTGCCAGGAGGTACTTTAAAAGTAACGCCCAACAAAACCGGGTCCAAGTGTGATGCATAACGGAAAGATACCCGGTTAAAATCCAGAGCGCCTTTATTGATAAAGCGATTCGCTTCCGGATTGTGGCCATCTGTTTCCTGAGCCAGCTTCATTAGCTGGTTCACTTGGAAAATATTGGTTGAAATCCGCGACCAGCTGGTTAGTGCCGTAAACAAATTCTGAAGCGGCGCGATCAGACGCCAGGTCAAAATCATAGTCGCCATTATCGTCCCCGGAGAGACCGCTCCAAGAATTACCATATAAGCGGTTGAAACCAGAACCGCTAACCCTGTCAAACTGCCAATTAAATGAGAAACAGCAGAAATCTTAAGCTGCGCCTGTTGCTCACGGAATCCTGCATGAGCAGCTGTACCACTAAGATCCCGAAAACGGCGCATCCAGACGTTTTGCCCCCCTAAAGTGCGCAGCGCACGCATTTTGCCAAGAGCTTCATCAATCAGCTCACTCTTCTTACCTGATGCATCCGAAGCATTGTCTCCTGCCCGATCAACAATGGGGCGTGACAAAAGTAACAGTACAAGAAAGAGCGCGATTGAGACTAACATCACAACCCCGGCCCAAGGGTTAATTAAAAAGATGACCAACAAAAGAATAGCACTGGCAGGCAGATCAAAAGTCAACGTCACCAAAGGCCCTAAAAACAAATCCCTCAATCGCTCAAGACTTTTGACACGACTAATCTGTCGACTAACAGAAACCCCATTCAATGACGATGTCGGTAACCGCAGAACACGTTCAAAAATAGCCCCTCCCAAGACATACTCAATACGACCGCCAATATAGGCAAGCAACTTGCCTCGCAAGGTATTCAGGAACCAGCCCAGACTGATCGCTAGAAAAACACCGATCAGCAGAAAACCTCCCATTGCCAGATCTCCAGTTGGCAAGACAGTATCAAATACCGAGCGCACAAAGAGAGAAGGCGCTACCGCCAGAATCGTACTAAGCACTGTTACCACAAACACAAGGCTAAGATGTTTACGGAATTTCCAGAATAACTCTCGCACCCAAGGGCGTTTGGATTCTTCGCCTTGAGACGGAATTGGCTGAAAAACATAGATATCGCCTTTGCCTGCGGGCAGTTTTTCAACAGTTTCCTCCTGGCCCGTTTCACTGTTAAAAACCCGAAAACCCCCGCTGGAAAGGACTTCCAATATCACTTTTGCAGGTTGATGCTCAGGCATAAAAATACAGGGCAACAAGCGTACATCGAATTTTTTAAAAGAGTTCCCATAGTGGCGGGCTCGATACCCCAAGTTTGCCATGGACCCAAAGAAGTAAGAGAGGTCAATGTGATCCACTAAATGTGGTAACGCTTGCGCAAATTCACGAGTACTGCCACTCCAACCCATATAGCGCACAAGAGGTAGCAGACAACGAGAAAGATCAGACTCGTTGAATACTCGTGTGCCAATCACAGATTCAAGGGAAACATCTATGGCCGGGCGACCCTCTTTTCGATTGTCATCAGCAATTTTAGAAAAGACAAACTCACCATCGTCTGCTACCAAGCGACCATCCTGAATCCGATAAATCAGATCTGCCAGCTTCACCATAGAAGGGCGATTCGCAACAATTATCATGGTAAGCTCGCCCTTTCGCGAGGCTAGGTATTGACGAAGTTTTTTATCACCTTCAAAGTCCAGAGCACTGTTGGCCTCATCAAACAGAATAATATCGGGGTCAAATGCCATAGCACGGGTAATCGCGATCAGCTGCCGAACACCCATAGGAAGAATTTCGCTTGCATTCTCCCCCAATGGCGTCTGATAGCCTTGTTTCATACCAGCCACAACCTGATCCAGACCTATCTCCTCGGAGATCTGCAGAGCTCTTGCCTCGCGGGAAGGCTCAAACATTGTCAGGTTTTCCAGTATTGATCCAACAAACACTGCACCTTCTTGAGGCAACAACGCAATTTTCTGACGGACTGTCTCTGACTGGAAATCGGTGATAGGCTCTCCATCCACGAGAATAGTGCCCGAATCAGGCTTTTCAATGCCATTCATCAGGGTTAACAAAGTACTTTTACCGCTTCCGCTACCTCCTCGGATGGCAACGCACTGACCCTTTTGGATGCTAATATTCAGGTCTTTAAAGAGATAGCTTCTATCTGCGGAACTATTATTCTCCAGAGTAATATTCTGCAGTTTCAATCCTTGGTTTACATCAGTCAGTGGCGATAAACCCAGCTCATGCTCACCAGGCATCGAAAGCACATCCGTTAGCCTACGGTCACCTGCGATAAAAGCCTGATAGCGCATCCATGTACCCAAACCTTTCTGCAAAGGTTGCAGTGCTCTCACCGAGAGCATCATGCAAGCTGCCAGAGCACCCACACTCATATCCCCATCTAACACAAGCACTGCGCCAAAGAAAATCACCAACACGATCATAATCTGGGACATCACGCTACCTAGCGTGCTGGCAAAATTATTACCAAAAAACAACCGCTCTCCCTGGTCGGCGCTATTTTCTTTCAGGCGCTCATAGCGCCGTTGCATAATGCTTTCTAAAGACATCGTTTTAACAGATAAAACGCCCGACAATACCTCTGTTAAAAAGCTGATGCGGCGCTCATCATTCAGGTCCCGAAGCATAATCTGCTGATACATCCAGCGACCAAAAAAGATTACGGCCAGCAAAAATAGCGCCATCAAAGCCATAGGGACCAATACCAAGTTGCCCGCAATCAACCAGATCACACCTAAGAAAACAAACACAAAAGGAAGATCTAGCAATATCAGTAGAGCACTTCCTGAGTAAATATCGGCTACTTTGGAAACCGTTTGCATTTTCTCGCCATAAGCGCCTGGCTCTTCTTTATTAAAAAGCTGCATCGGAATCTGAAAAAACTTATTCAATACCTGCATGCTAGCTCGGTGTTTAAATCGCGCCCCTAGCCAATTGGTAACTGTCGCATTGATGCCTTTCAAAACCTCTTCCAGGATCATCATAAGCACGATACCGATCGTGAGAACAACAAGAGTATCGACCGACTGGTTTTTTAACACTCGGTCAAAAATCTGAAGCATTCCAAGCGGTAAAGCTAATGCCAGCAAGTTTGTCATCAAGGAAGTCAACACGATAACAGGAATAAGGCGCCGCACATCTCGAGATGCCAAAACCTTTCGCAATGAGCGAATCCCTTTAACATCGATCTTCGGAATGAAACGTTTTTCCTGAGAACCTACCCTAGAGAAAGGTTTGCTTTGATTGTTACTCATGAATATCTACTTGCAGCGATGGATGGTGAATGAGGTTTAAACAGATAGTGCACAACATCTTTAACTAAGGGATGTTTAAATGATGCAAGACGATCATTGATGGACAGAACGCCTAACTTTTCAGCACGTTTTAGAGCAGATTCAATGTAAGCTTCAGAATCCTGCATCAGCTCAGAAAGGCGCTCAACGGATACAGCACTTTCATGAGCTGCGACACAATACAAAAGCTTCCAGTCCACTTTAAATTTATCGATACGGGAAGCTACTGTAATCAGCATTGCCAAAGAGATAGTATTTGCCTTACCTAACGAAAGCTCCCGGGCAAAAAGAGGTATCCCCCGACACCGCTCTAAAACATCGCGGCTAACATCCTCTTGATCGAAAAAAACAACCAGATCAGATTCACTTAACCGTTGAAGATGCAACCGTTTTACATGCAGCTCTACAGAACAGTCCAGAGAGAAATCCAATGGTTGGCGCCCGCTGACCAATACTTGCACAGGCATTGTCAGTCGATTTATGAAGGCAGTGATATCGGCCTTACCCTCAACCGAAAAGTGATGTGCATCTTCTACAATCATCAGTTGGACTGATCGCTCACGCACAAGCGATTCCACATCTTTCCAAAGGTCAAAATGACGATAATCAGCACAATCTAAGAATCCCGTAGGCAACACTCTGATATAAAGCAAAGATATGTGAGAGGCTTCTGCACAGCGCCCCGCCTCCCGGCAAAGCCGGGATTTCCCCATGCCATTCTCCCCTTCCAGCAATAGGATACGATACTGCCCATCCAAAAGCTGCCTGATAATCATCAGCTCCTCATCTCGCCCAACTAAAGGCGATGCGTCTGGAGAGTTCCAAGCATTCAGGCGAACCAATTCTGTAAACCTAACCTGTTCCGGTAAATCATTGGACATTGTCAGGTCAAAGGCTCGCATAACGCCTTTGACTGGCTGATCCAGAAACAAACAACCCGGGGCAGCTGCATCCCTCAATTCATGCCCCCATGCCAAAACATGGCTACCGACATTTTCGCCAGACCAGCCACCAAAACGGTTCTGACTGACACGAACCAAACCTGCCACAAGAGCACCCTTTATAATAGTGTCATCTGTTTGCTGATATTCATCTGCAACATAATCGGTCATCACCTCATAAAGGTGGCTGGCAACCAGAGTAGCCATGCGCATATCTTGCTCAGAAGAGCGCTTCAAGCCAAAAATAAGGTCGCCTTCTCCCGGTTCGAGGCTGATAAAAAGAGCATTACAATCGAAAGCCTTTTCCGAAAGGCAAGTATGAAAAAACTTAAGCACCGTTCGGGTAAAGCGGCCATTAAGCTTCACGCTTAAAACAATACAAGGGCGCATTGCCATAAGTGTTTCACCGTGAAAGGACTGATCCCCCTCTTGATCTTTAAAACCCGCCAGTCTGGCAACAGCCATCGTACGATTTTTAACGTCCAGCTTTTTAAAAATCGACACTAAATGCTGCTTTACAGTCCCAATACTGATACCAAGCTCACGGGCGATATCCTTATTCACTTTGCCTTGCTGCATAAGTTGCAGAATCTGCTGCTGACGCGGTGTAAGATCTTTTAACGTCTTGCTGTGCTCTTGGGCCTGAATCTTATCCGTCATAGTGCACCCACTCCATGATTCTGCATAATGCCTACTCCATGACTGGCAGAGATATCAACTGGCCCGCCCAGCGAACCTGAATACTATTTTTCGTTATCGATTCTATAATACCCTTGCCGTAAAGACGGTCACCCTCTCGATGATAGTAGACCTGACCACTTGGACCTCCCCATCTTAAGCGAGCAAAAAGCCGCCCTTGCGCGCCCTCTTCAACGCCTTCAACGCGGTATATCGGACGAAGTAAATAGTCCCGGCGATCAAAACTAACAATGGCCCGATTAGGATTTACACTCTTCAATTTACCTTCGTAAGCCAGACGATCACCAACATCAAAACGCCAAATACGGTGTGAACGATTACCAATTAACCAAGCACTACTACCCTCAATTTTAAGTAACGAATAAAGCCGCCCCAGCGCTATGCTATCCGAATTGCGAAGAGTAGCCTTCTCCGCCTCACGCTCAGCAGCATGGCGTTTTGCCAGTATTGATTCGCCTTCATCATATGACCGCCTCTCAACCTCATCGACATCAAATAATGCCACATACTCAAAGTTCTCTTCCGGGCTATAGACGACACAGCGCTGCTGTTGCTTTCTTAACTGCTGGCACCAATTCTGGGCCTCTGCTTTGTTACTGAACCCAGCAAAATTCACTGAGTACCAAACCGCATCAGTTACCTTCGGCCGTTCATCTTCTTTCCCTAGGCTTACACCAATTTTTTCCACCAAAACTCTGTCAGCCGGTTTCAGGGTTTCATAACGTCTTGGAAGATCACGCAGCAAAGCATCAATAGCAAAATAGTCATAAACTCCAGTAAGCTTCACCAACCAGGGATCATCCGTCAGAGGCTCTGGATCATTTAACCAACCTGTCTGAAGGTAACGTCGCTTAACAACTGTCTCTGGGGAGAGGATATCAGCATCCGCTGCGTCAGGTTTCTGCTGATAAACAGCTTGCTCTTGACTGATTTCTCGATAAGGGATTCCCCCACCCAGAGCAGAATAAAAGTCAACGTAAGCTTGGTAATACTCAAGCTCCAGTTGATACAGACTATCTTGGCGATCCTGGTAAGACTGCATAGAATCCAAATAAGTCAGAAAGTCGATACCGCCCACCGAGTAAGATTCAAAACCGAAATCTTGGGCAATTTTTGCCGCCTTAGCCGATTCACGCTGCATATCAAGGCGCTCACCACTGTATTCCAGTTCAGTTACAGCACTACGTGCCGCCAGCAATCCATTCATCACAGTATCGACATAGGACTCAACCAGCTCATTTCGAACAGCCTGTGCATAACGCACCTCTTGCTCCAAAGAACCGCCATCAAAAATGGTAGCACTCAGTGTCGCTAAGGCACTCCAGATAAGGGTGTTCGGCTGAAAAAGCTCGGCAGGATTATCAGAGCCTGTACTAAGATCAGCCGCTAACGTGAGACCTGGCAATAAAGCTTTGCGGGCAACATCAAGGTCAGCATCAGCAGCCAGCATACCGGATTCAATTGCACGTATGTCTGGGCGCCGCAACACATAGGCGGTAGAAACATTACTGATACTTGAAGGAAAAGAAATGCTATTAAGGCCATCTTCCGTTAGGTGAAGACCCCCTGGCGCAACACCGATCAGGCGAGCAAGTTCAAAAACAAGCTTATCCCGGTCTTTAAGAAGTGTAGGGAGCCGTACCTTTGAATTGTAAACTGCTGATCGCTGGATCTGCATCTCAACAACGGTAGCATCTCCTTGATCATAACGATCCTCCATGCCTAGTAGCATAGAAGTCAGCACCTTCTCAGTTTCCTTGGTATTGCGAATGCGGTCATTCAGGGACAGATATTGAAAGTAACGCTTGGAGATCTGAGAAACCAACTCCAGCAGGCGGGCATCATACTGGAACACAGCCTGCTTCAGCTTCAGCTGTGCCGAATTAGCCAGTGATGCATTTTGCCCCCAAAGGTCAGGGCTGTAGCGGCCACTCAAACCAATTTCAAACTCTTCACTGGTTTTAACATTACCACCGACAGGAACGGTACCCAACCCTCCTTCAGGGCCTTCTGCGCTATAACCAGCAGTTGCAGTTAAGCTTGGCATCGAACTGGCGCCGGCCTGAAGCGCTCGAGCTTTAGCCTGGACCACTCGTTGAGCTGCAATCTGAAGCAATTGACTATTAGTAATAGCCCGGTCAATCAGCCACTCTAACTCTTTATTGCCGGTATATCGCCACCAGAAATTAAAGGCAGTATCGTCAGGAACACTTATTGAAGGAGACTTTCTGGCAAAACGAGCATCATTTTCAACCGAAGACACATCATCTGCCAGCTCCGGTACAGCAACAATATCATCACTCAGTTCGTCCGGTGCACTGGCACAGCCTGCCATCACCAGAAAAAGAAAGAGTAAACAGCTACGTACGATCACTAACCAACCCCAAAACGTTTGATAAACGTGGTTCACAATCTGCATTTATATACCTGCCATCCGTTGCAGCCCCCCTATCCAGGAAGACATTCCCGGAATACTTATCTTTGATCTAGCAAAATGCGCACCAGTTGAAATCCAAAGAAAAAACTTAAAAACAATCAGTTAAATCAACCAGAAAACTAAAGGCGAAAAAAAGAGGCAAAACCTGCCCCACCAAAAAAGTCCTGTTAGTATATGCCCTAGAAGCTGATTTGTTAACAAATGTAACAAAAGGATGAAGAAAGCTGAACACCCCTATTCTGACCAAATACAACAAGAGGGCCGGATTAGCTTATAAGAAAAAGAGGGAAGTACAGCCTGAACCCGTAAACTCGTTAACAGAAAGCGTTCAGGTCCAGGCTGGCAAGTAGAGCATTAAAGATCGCTATTGAAGAGAAGCACATTGTCAGCGCAATTTTCGCGACAGTAGCCTAACAGGCCATCAAAGGTCAGGGGTTTTGAGAAGTAGTAGCCCTGAATCTCTTCACAGGCTTCAGCAGAAAGAAATGCCAGCTGGTCTGCAGTCTCTACACCTTCTGCGGTCAATGCCAACTTAAAGTTCTTGGCAAGACTGACAATAGCGCGAGCCAATGCAACGCTGTTATTGTCGAAAGGCAAACCATCAACAAAAGACTTGTCGATTTTAAGTCGGGTTACCGGCAAATTTTGTAGGGTATTCATCGCTGAGTAACCTGTGCCAAAGTCATCAATGGCCAAGCGCACCCCTCGCTCGCGGAAGTATTTCAGACGCTTACAGGCAATTTCCGGCTGCTGCGCAATATAACTTTCAGTAATCTCAAGCTCCAGTGCGTGGGCATCAATGGCAGTCTCTTTAAGGACACGATCCACAACCAATGGAAAATCATCACTATCCAGCTGAATGCTTGAAACATTGATACTGATGTGATCCAACTGAATCCCTGCGCGGGACAAGCGCATATAATCCCGACAGCCCTGCTCTAAAACCCACTCGCCGAGCGGAATAATCAGCCCAAGCTCTTCCGCAAGGGGGATAAAACGTGCCGGTGATACCAGCCCCATCTCCGGATGGTGCCATCGGATCAGAGCTTCAACAGCAACAATTTTTCCGGTAAAAGCAGACACTTTAGGTTGGTAATACAGCTCAAACTCAGACTTATCGACCAGGGCTTGCCTTAGAGCAGCGGTTAGCTCTGCTTTATCTTCCATCTGAGCAGCCAGCTCTTTGGAGAAGAACGAAAAATTGTTACGGCCATTTTCTTTGGCCTTATACATCGCTAGGTCAGCATATTTTGTCAGCGTAATACTGTCGCAACCGTCTTCCGGAAAAAGGGTAATACCGATACTGGCAGAGATAGTAATCTGTTGACCATCCACATCAAAAGGATGATCAAATAAGGCGATAATGCGGCGTGCTACCGATTCAGCATCTTCGGCTGAAGCCAGATTCTCAATCAGAAGATTAAACTCATCACCACCAATACGCGCCAGGGTCTCATGAGTTGACAGAGCAGGCTGCAGCCGACAAGCGACTGCCTGCAGCAATTTATCGCCAACATCATGCCCCTGAATATCATTCACCTGCTTGAACTGATCCAAGTCGATAAAAAGAACGGCTGCCGAGCGCTGCAAACGGTCAGCCTTCTGCAGAGCCTGATCCAAAAACCGTGACCAGAAACGACGATTAGCTAACCCCGTCAAAACATCATGATCAGAAAGATATTCCAGCTCTTTCTGAGACTTTTCCAGCGACCGTTCACGCTCACGCACGGTCTGTGCTAACGCATTAATGCTTTCCGATACTTCCTGCAGCTCATCCTGGCTTTCCAACACTTTTGTTGGAGAGTAATCCCGCTGCTGAATCTTACCAATCTGTGACATCAAAGCCTGCAAGGGCTGGCGAAGCCGCCTGACGATAATGAAGCGAATCCAGAACAAAGCAAAAAGAACCGCCAGGAGCAACAGAAACAAAAGATGCAACCGGTTCTGGCCCAGAACTTTTGTCAGCTGATCCCGCTCCATACTGACATTGAAAAAGACACGATCATTAATAGCGTCTAAATAGGTACTGCTGTAGTAATTATCAGAAGCCTCAAAAATTGAAAACCGGGGATGACCATTTCGGAGCGCACGAACCTTCTCAACACCAATCGGTGGCTTATCCGACAGAGATATATCCAGGTTCATATTCACCGACAAAGTCTGGAAGTAATCCTTGTCTAGAACACGAGACATCTCAATATGAGCAGCAGAAGAACCACCGTCAGAATCCGATAGCCTGAGATGAGACTTGATAACCAGTCCCTGCTCTGTCCGGTGTAGTGTTAATTGAGTGCCCTCCTCAATGGCTTCATCGGGATAGTAGTCCACATGCTGATAGGCGATGCCGTCAGTCGCCATACTGGAAAGCGGCACAACAGCGTATTCACTCTCATCTTCATAGCGCCGGAGCAGAACAGGCTTACCCTCAACATAAGAGACGATGTTCAGGTGATAACCACGGCTGTCACGGGCAACATACGACATCACATCCAGGTTATGACCATAAAGCACAATATCATCATTAAAAGAGAGTTTGACTTTATTCAGCAGCTCTTTGGCCAGTGCCTTTTTCTCTTCATCCAAAAGAAAACTATTGTACTGATCCCGATCTTCATAAAGATTAATCAGGCTTACCGAGGCAAGAGCCAACTCATCCTCATGCAGAAAAGCCACCCCCTCACGCAAACTTGATTCAATCTGCCCCAGGTTAAAGTTGAGCCGTTCAAAGCCATAGTTCATTCGGGTTCGGGCATTTTCCAGAAAACTGGTTCGCAGAAAACTATCAAAATAGATCCCCAGACCGGAGATCACCAGAACCGTTAATAAAGCCACCCAAAGAGCAAAACGAGTTGCCAAACCTTTGTTTCGGAATAATTCAACTAGAGAGATCATTGTCAGAATATCGGCTTCACTTGGTTAACATTGTCCTGAGTCACCAGAGTATCTACAGGGATATTGATACGATAGGGCAACGGCTTGCCGCTCTTCAGATCCAGTACAGCCTTTGCTGCCGCTATTCCTCCCAGAGGAAAACGAACAGAGCCCGTCTGATCACCGTTAAGAATTGCCTCACGAGCTTCACGGGTAAAATCACACCCAACAGAGATAATCGATGCCGGATCTATATCGCGACGAGATAATACCGCCCGAATGCCACTGAGCATACTGTCGCTTTCTGAAAAGATGGCATCCACCCGAATCCCCTCTGCCAAAAGTTTTTCCATTTCAAGCAAAGCATCTTTACGCAAATAGTTACCTGTGCGTTTTATCACTTTGATATCAGGATACTGTGTTACCACGTCCATAAAACCCTTAGTTCGATCATAAGTTACATCAGCAGCTTTCAGCCCTTCCATTAAAAGTACCTGCCCTTTACCGCCGAGCTCTTCAGCAATAAAGCGACCTGCCATACGGCCAACAAGCACATTGTCAGAATTGAGAAAACTGGTAAAGCGGGAGGTCTCAACCCCACGGTCAAGAATGAGGACTTTAATACCTCTTTCATGCGCTTTTTCAATCACAGGCACAACCAAACGCGCATCATTGGTACCCACAATCAGGACGTCCACCTGCTGATGAATAAACTGGTTGATATGATGAATCAACAGAGGGGTTTTGCCCAGAGCATCAGAGTAGAAAAACTGAATATCATGGTGCCTCGACAGCTCATGCTTTACTTCCATCAACTGCGCGCGGCGAAAATCATCTTTTAAATTATCCTGAGCAAAGGCCACGACATAAGGAGTGTGTTTTCCGGGGAGCAGACCAGAAGAGGCTATATCGACCGAAGCATACGACACCTGCATCACTGACTGGAAAGCCAATGCCACCAGCATCCAAAACACAGTTATTAATGGACGTTCAGATGCCACAGAACTCTCCTTATGTCACTTTCAGCCAGTCTGGCTAATCAATGTTGTGAATAAAAAACTTATATCTTTTAAATTTTTTAATGGGATCAGAGGCTGGCTTTGTATCGACAGGATCAGCGGCTTTTATTGTACTTGCTATAAAGACTATCCACGGTGTGATCAAAAAGATCTTTGATAAGCGCTTTGGCTTGCTCAATTGTGACTGTGTCAAAATCTTTGCGCACAGATTTACGACCGATAAACCCCAGAAAGCCGCTTTTTTGTACGACCTCCATGTCTAAAAAAGCCTGATCTTTTTCAACCGGAGTTAACTGAAAACTGGCATGTTTGTCGCCTTCATCTCTGAAAAAGTAGAAACCACCGCCTTCGCCCAATTCTTCTGTCTTTTCAATTTCCAAAGCCCATGGATACTGGTCAATAACCTCAAAAGCATCACGAAAACTCTTTAGTTCACGATGCTTGTTGACCATCTCATCACTACCTTCGCGCAAGCTATATTCCACAACAATCATAAAGACTCCCTTATTACCTTTGTTATAAACCATGTCAGCTCACAATAACGGCTAATAAGCTTGGGATACCCGCTCGTGCAATACAAAGCTGCCACATGCTACCCAGCAAACCGTCTTTAAAATAGAGTTAAAACTCAAACAAACAACACAGGCAACAAAATTAAACAAATTCCTCGCTTGAAGAAACATTGAGGAATAAAGTTGATGCCAAATCTGCCCCGCAGCGACTAGGATATTCATCAACAGATGAATACCCGCCTCAGGATGCAACGTCATGACAAAGGAAAAATCGTCAAATCCAATGACGCCCCCAAGAAAAAAACAGGGTCCCGGTCGTCCTTCACAACCCTCTGAAGCCCGACAACAACTGCTGAATGCCGGGTTGAAGCTTTTTACCGAGCAGGGCTATAAGCCAGTCTCTACCCGCATGATCGCCCGGGAAGCAGGTGTCGATGCTGCCATGATCCGCTATTACTTCGGATCAAAAGTCGGCCTGTTTGAAACCATTATCCGGGAGACCTTCACACCGATTATCGATCAGTTCCGCTATCCGGAAACTTCAAACCAAGACATGCAGCAACCACTCTCTGGTGAAGAACTGATGCAACAGCTTATGACCACTTACTATCAGGTGATGAGCCGTAATCCCGGACTACCAAGACTCGTTTTCCAGATTCTGCACCAACAGGACAGTGAAGCTTATCCTGTCTTCTATAAAACCACGCAGGAATTGGTTTACTACTCCCGCAAGTGGATTACGGATGTTCTCGTTGCCAGCGATATGCTCAGAGAAGATATTGACCCTGCCCGCGCCCAGTTCAGCTTTATCAGTCTTATGATTTTTCCATTAATCGCGCCACCAGTTATCAGTCAGCAGTTGGGAATCAGTCATTCTCCCGAGACCATCTCAGAGCACATCAAGCACACCAGCAAGCTGCTTACTCAGGGCATGCTGAAGCCAACCGGGAGGAAAGAGTGATGAAAAGAAAGCAAGTCATAAAACCCTGCACATTACTTATCAGCCTGCTGCTTCTGCCCTTGCTCAGCGCTTGTCAGGAAAGCGGTGAAAGAATCTATGGCGTTGTAGAACGTCATTCCGCCACCCTGTCTGCCCCCGCCAGTGAAAAGATCACCCAAATTCTGAAGTCTGAGGGTGACTCAATCACAGCAGGAGAAACCTTACTGCAACTGGATACCATCCAAACAAGCTTTCAGATTCAGCAGCGAAAAGCCGAACTACAACAGGCCGAAGCTCAACTTAGTCTTCTGCAGAATGGCTATCGTCCGGAGACACGGGAACAGGCAGCCGCGACACTCGCTGCAGCTAAAGCCCGCTATCAATCCGCCCTGAAAACCCTGAAACGTACCCGCGAGCTCTATCGGGATAAGATGGTGAATGATGCCGAACTGGATACCGCTGAAACTCAGACCCGGGTTGAAAAAGCTCAGGTGGAAAGCGCTCAATCCAAACTGAACGAACTCAAATCCGGCTTCCGCAATGAAGAGATTGAACAGGCAACCGCTGCAGTAACCGCCGCCAAAGCCCGTCTTGAGAGTGCGCAGTATCAGCTTGACCAACTGACGGTAAAAAGTGAAATCTCAGGCACCGTGGATCAGCTGCCCTGGCAAACCGGCGACAGAGTCGGTGCAGGCACTCTGCTGGCCAGTGTTCTGGATAACAGTAAACCCTATGTCAGAGCTTACTTACCTCAGAACCTGCTGGATAAAGTTACTCTTGGTACAGAACTTCAACTACAAAGCGGAGAAGAACCGAACCAACAGTATCGGGGACAAATCCGCATGATCCATAAACAACCGGCTTTCACCCCCTTTTATGCACTGAACGAAGCCAACCGTTCACGACTGATGGTGCTGGTGGATATCGACTTGCTGGATCAGGCGAAAAACCTGCCAACCGGACTAGCGTTGGAAGTGATACTGCCATGATGCCGGATCAGAAAACCAACGCCTCCAATTCTTCTGAGTACGCTATTTACACACAGGGCATGAGCAAGGCCTTTGGCGATAAACCTGCGGTGTCTGATCTGAACCTAAGCATTCCCAAAGGCAGTATTTACGGTTTTCTGGGGCCAAACGGCTGTGGCAAATCCACCTCAATCCGCATGCTGACCGGCCTGTTACGGCCCACCGAAGGGGAGATTCAGGTGCTTGGTGAAACCCTGCCCGGTGCAGAGGAATCCTTGCGTCTGCGCATCGGCTATATGACTCAGAAGTTTTCCCTATACGACAACCTGACGGTGAAAGAGAACCTGAACTTTGTCAGCCAGATCTACGGCATTCCGCGCAAAGCAGCCCGACAGCGCATCGAAGAACTGCTGACGGTTTACGATCTCACCGGCCAGCATAAGCAGATGGCAGGTTCCATGAGTGGCGGTCAGAAGCAGCGGCTGGCACTGGCAGCGGCCACCCTGCATAAACCTGAACTCTTATTTCTGGATGAACCGACATCTGCGGTAGACCCGGAGAACCGACGGGAATTCTGGGAGCGCCTGTTTGACCTGTCCAATGCCGGCACCACCATTCTGGTGTCCACTCACTATATGGATGAAGCGGAACGCTGCCACGGCTTGGCAATCCTTGAAAACGGCATTAAACGCGCCGACGGATCACCGGAACAGCTCATGGATAACATGGGAGCCGTGGTGATCGAGGTATCCGGTCATGACCTGAGAAGTCTGAAGACTCAACTCACCGAACAGGAAGAGGTGATCTCAGCGGCCCAGATAGGCACCCGCCTTCGGGTTCTGGTCAGACAGGAGCTGAACGATCCGGAACACTGGCTCAGCCAGCAGACCGGGCCGCGCAGCCTGAACCGCGTCCACCCCAGCCTTGAAGATGTTTTTGTCAGCTGCACCGGAGGCCGCCATGTGGGTTAAAACACTCAAGGGTTCCGCGACCAGAGTCTTCGCCGTGCTCTGGAAAGAGCTGCGCCAGCTCTCCCGGGATCGCATGACCTTTGGCATGATCGTGATGATTCCCCTCGTCCAGCTCATGCTGTTTGGCTTTGCCATCAACACCGATGCCCGCAACCTTCCTTCGGGGATCGTGGATAAGAGTAATACTCAGGCCAGCCGCATGCTGATTCAGGCCACAGAAGCCACACAGGTTGTGCGTTTTAGCCATATTTTTGATGACCTGCAGCAGGCGGAAGCCGCCATTACCGCCGGTACCGTCAAAGCGGTACTCTATCTGCCACCGGATCTCTCAACCCGCCTGAGCCAACACCCGGCCAGCGGTGCGAAAAACCCATCACCACAGCCGATAGGCGAGTGGCTGGTGGATGGCTCCGACACCGTGGTGGCCGCCAGTATCAAAGGTCTGAGACAGCTTCCTTTGAGCAGCATCCGGGAACTGCCACAAATAGCAACATCCCCCTCAGCCGCCATCCCCGCAGACACCTTTGCCGTGGCACTTTACTTCAACCCGGAGCAGCGCTCGGTGGTCAATATTATTCCCGGTTTGCTGGGGGTCATTCTCACCATGACCATGGTGCTGTTCACCTCGGCCGCCATTGTGCGGGAGCGGGAACAGGGCAATATGGAGTTTCTGATTACCACACCGGTTAAACCGCTGGAGCTGATGCTGGGTAAAATCGCCCCCTATGTGTTGGTAGGCTTTATCCAGACCGGCTTAATTCTGACCGCAGGCCGCCTGCTGTTTGATCTTCCTGTTCGTGGCAGCCTGTTGGATCTGGGAGCGGCCTCTCTGCTCTTTATCTGCGCCAGCCTGACACTGGGGCTGGTGATCTCCACTATCGCCAAAACACAGCTGCAGGCGATGCAGATGACCGTTTTCATCCTGCTGCCCTCCATTTTGCTATCCGGCTTTATGTTTCCCTACGAAGCGATGCCGGAGGCGGCACAATGGATTGCGGAAGCTCTGCCCGCCACTCACTTTATGCGTATGAGCCGGGGTATTATTCTGCGGGATGCCGGTGTCATGGATCTGCAACCGGATGCGCTCTGGCTACTGGGGTTTACCGCCCTTGGGCTTGTCGTCGCTTCCCGTCGCTTCTCTAAACATTTGGATTAAAACTGCTAGAATGCCTGCTGCGCCGTTATCCGGTGCTTAAACATCTCTCTTAAACAATTCTCTTAAATAATTCTCCAAGCGGCAAAGCGGGCAAACAGCGTGTTAAAAGATCTGAACCTGAAACACCTCTATTACTTCTGGGTTATCGCAGAGACCGGCTCTATCGCCCGGGCCAGTGATCAGCTGGATCTTGCTCCGCAAACTCTAAGTGGCCAGCTCTCCGCCTTTGAAGCCAAAACCGGCGCACTGTTCAGCCGCAAAGGCCGGGGGCTGAAACTGACCCCGCTCGGGGAAAGAGTCAGAGAGTACGCCAACAAAATTTTTGCTCTGGCAGGCGAGCTGGATCAGGTGCTACGTCATCCCAACGATGACCAGCCGATTAAGTTCTCGGTGGGTTTTGCCGCGTCCGTACACAAGATGATCGCGTATCGTCTGATTCAACCGGCACTGAACTGCGGTCAACCACTGCAACTTAAGGTTGTCAGTGGTGATCTGCCGGATCTGCTGCGCAGCCTGAAACGTCAGACACTGGATCTGGTGATCAGCGACCAGCCGATCACACAGGAGATGTCTGCCGGTGTCGGGGATCTGCACCCTAAGCACCTGCTCAGTTCACACCTGTCGATGTTTGCCGCCCCAAGGCTGGCCTGGAGTCTTCGCCGGGGCTTCCCCCATTCACTGGATGGCCACCCGCTACTGACCAACGACACCGATACTCAGTGGTTCTCGGAACTCTCGTTTTGGCTGAAACAGCAGAATATTGATATGAAGGTTCAGGCCGAGATTAACGACAGTGCACTGATCAAGATTTTTGCCCGGGAAGGTATGGGCGTTTTTACCGCCCCCACCGTCATTGTCGATGAGGTGTGCCGGCAATATCTGGTGGAAGAAGCCGGTGAGATTCAGTCCGTGTCCGTCAGTCACTATGCCGTGACCCGAACACCGGACCCGATGCATCCCGGTATCAAAGCGGTGCTGGCAGCCGCCAAACCAGCGCCGGGTGATAAAAACCTGTAATTTTTTTACTGCCAAAGATCCCGGAGACCTCAAGGTAAGGACAGCAGATCCACAAAAATCAGAAGGTTTTGCCAGTCAGGAGGGCGTAAACGGGTAAAACCGACCAATCATCGAAAAAAACAGACAATAAAAACGAAAAAACCTGTTTTTCCAGATAATTTAATCCGTCATTCTTACGGCGTTGCTGAAGCGGAAAGCGCTTTTGCTTTTAACGAGCAACAGTCTGATTTCGCAATCTGAGGTAACACAGCAAGGCACAGATCCTTCTCGCCCGCCCGCGTTACAGCTCATCTGAGCTGTTTATATGGGGATTTGTGCCTTGCTTTACCTCAGAATGAAAGCCAACTCTTAACAGACTGGTTTTCGCTTCATTCTGGATCAACAATCCCCAACCTTTATCTCTCAAGTGTTTTTCCCCATAACTGCATCTGACTTTCCCGGTTAATACCGACTATTTATAGTGTTCTACTGGCTTAGCTTCTATTTCGAATTTTGCACAATGTTTCTGATACATCAGTTCTAACTCGGCCTCTCCATTCAGGTTGCCCGGCTCATCTTTATATCCGGCACTGCCCTGCACAGGCTTACCCTGCCAGCGTTGCTCAATCTGATTCCGCTCCGGACGGCGACTAAACCAGTCAATAAATCGATTAGCCTGTGCCAATAAACGATACCCGGACGCAGAAGCCGATACTGCCATGGTGTAATAAAAAGGCTGTAGCTCTGCATGTCCCGGCAAAATCTCAATTTTCCCATACCAGGGGCTCTCTGGGTTTTCACAAGCCCAGTAGTAGATGGGCAGATCCACACCAAAGGCATCCACAATACCGTCTGCCAGACAATTATGAATACGGGACTGATCTGAGTAGGCGATCAGATTCTCCAGTGTGATTTTTCCACCCGGTTTCTTCGCATTGGCACTCCAGCGCAAGCTGTTATCTTCCAAAACCTGAATTGCCGCAGGGTCATTAATCACACCCAGTACCTTGCCATTCAGATCATCCAGTGTCCTGATACGGTCATCACCTTTCCGTCGGGCCAGTACAAAATGCAGATAGGTATAGGCATTGGAATAAGCAACATTGCCATACTCTGCCGAAGGCGGCAGCGCACTGATGACGATATCCGCCGGCGGTTCACCAAAGCTTTTTCCGGCACTCAACAGCTCAGTGCACATATCCCAGGGCGCCTCGATAAATTCACACTTAACCCCGAGATAATCCGCAAAGGCCTGGGCATAATCCACATCCAGCCCCTTCAGGGGTTCACCAAGACGCTCCCGGAAGGATAACCCGACAAAATTAGGCTCAATCGCGACCCTTAACGTGCCTCGCTGTAAGATATCATCCAGTTGATCATGACCAGGGTCTGGTACCAGATAGAGTTTCTGGCTGATCCGGTCAAAAGCATTCACTGCCTGACCGATCTCACCACTGATCAAATCTATTTTATCCAACCCCTGAGTCATCTCTCCGGCTACACTACTGATATGCTGGCTTTTATCGTTAATTCGTTCCATCGCCCCGGAACTCAGCTCCAGTGTTTCAAAGATCACACCTGTATTTTCCATTACGGTACTGATTTGCTGCTCAATAGACTGGAACAGAGTTGTCAGCTGACTGCTGGAATGTTGTATCGTTTCGACAAATTCAGATAATCGCGTCATATTGCTGACACGGACCTGATTCAGCTCATCATTAACCGAGGTAAAATCTAATTGGGAGGCTGCTTCCTGGACCCGCTCCATGGTAACGGAGGCTAAACGACGCACTTCATCCGCTACGACAGCAAACCCCCGTCCCTGCTCACCAGCTCTTGCCGCCTCGATGGACGCATTAAGTGCCAGTAAATTTATGCCCTTTCCAATATCCTCAATGCCATTGAGTACCGAAGTCACACTACTGGCCTTGGCTTCAAGGGCCGACGAGATCTGTCCAAGGGTACCGTTGAGGGTTTCATTAACCTGATGAACCTCATCATCCATAAGGCTCTGCATTGTATGTACGGTGCTATTTGATCGGTTCAGATGGTCTTTAGCCTGGTTCAGCTCGTCATCAAGCTTATTCGCCCGCTGGCTGACTTCTGACAGAAAACTTTCCTGAGCCTCCAGCGCCCGGAAAACCTGATGGGAAAGTAAAGAGGTGTGCTCGCTCACTAGCTGTACCGCACGGTAAAAGCGCTTATTTCTCTGTTCATGCTCTGATTCTGGGGTAGTCAAACCTGTGTCACCCCCTGATTCTTCCACGACCTGCAACGCCAGCTCTGCTCCATCGTTCCGGGAAAAAGATTTCAATACAGATCCGAGTCTATTCTTCATATTCTGCGTCCTATATAAGCGTTAGGTCAGGCCTGGCAACCCATTATGGATCAGGACCAATAACGGTTACGCAATAGCTATGCCAGCAACAAAAGGCGCAAATTATTGCGTTTATAAGGCATAACGGGCTTTTTAAGCCCAGGATTGCTAAAAAAATGCGCGCCACAGTTTTGCGACGCACCAATGATGAGCAGATAAAATTCAGAGGCTAAAACAGAGGAATAAGGTGCTGAAGACGTACCGGTCCCGGAGCCAGATTATTGATCCAAATCCGGGACACTGTTGAGTTTTTAAAGCAGTGCCTCAATACCGCAAAGGCCGCCACGAAACTCCGTGACCGCGTCCTGCAAGACCGAAAGCAGATACTCACCGGAAGTCGCATCACTGAGAATTGAGAAACACGACAGCTCCCTGATCCTGTGATGAACAACAATACAATTGGTTCGTGCAACAGAGGTCTGAGCCACCGCTCCCAAGGGGAAGGCTTTTTCCCGCAGATCCACCGCACAAAGCTTCGCCATCACCTGAGCGACATGCTCACCGGCCAGCACAAACCAGCTATGACTGTCTTCACAGAACAGGGGATAACAGCGTTCAGGTGTTTCCTTATGCAGCCGGGGCATTTCTGCGACCAGCGCTCCCCGGTCATTCAGGCTCCCCAGCAGCCAGAACTCACTGGGACTGAGTCGAACAGCCAGCTCACCGGTCGGCTGCATAAGCGCCTGGTTTGGGGTGTCCGGTAACCGGATCCCCTGTTCATCCAGAAAACCCTCAGCCCCTTTACCCCGATACCCCACACGGGAGATCAGCGTTAAATCCACGATACCCGCGGATTGAATTCGGGCTAAATCACCGGCATCGGCCTGAGCCAGCACAGAGCCCCCCATTGCGGTGGCAACTTCAGATGCACCGGAAACCGAGCGATAATGCAACGAACGAACAGCGGACATCTGAGAGGCAGAATCCGTTGATAAATATTGAGTGCTCATGTTTAAACCTCCTGCCGGGCTTGTTCCGGATCGTAAAAAGGTAAGGCTGCGACTTCCGCCATCACAACAGCTCCGCCATCAACACGAATCGGGAAGACCGAACCCACTTCAGACTGCTCAACCGCCACATAAGCCATACCGATAATGGCATTAACCGTTGGCGAGTATTCGCAGGACGTAACGTTGCCCGTAATCTCAGCATCAGCACCCGCACCAGACAGAACAATATGTCCCTCTTCCGGCTTCCGGTTCTGTGCCACAAGCTCTTTTGGCAGAACAAAACCCACCAGTTTTCGGGTTTGAGGGCGTTTCATCACAATATCGACCGCCCGGCAGCCGTTGAAGTAAGGCTTCTTCTTGCTGACCGCCCAACCCAAAGCAACCTCTCCGGGATGACTCATACCATCGGTATCCTGCCCGATGATGATGTGTCCTTTCTCCAGACGTAGCAGACGCTGGGTCTCGACACCAAAGGGACGGATATCAAATGGCTGTCCGGCGTCCATCAGCAGATCCCAGAGGACCTCACCAAAGCGGGCGGGAACGTGTAGCTCATACCCCAACTCACCAACAAAACCGACCCGTAGCATACGAACCGGAATTTTCTGCTCGCTGTCCGGAATAACCAGAAAGCCTTCCCGGCAGGCCAGGTAAGGGAAACCTTCCGGACTCAGATCCTGATCCGTCAGACGTTCCAGCACCTTACGGCTATCCGGGCCAGCCAGGTTGACGGCAGCATAGGCTGAACTGACATTCGTAATATCAACATCCAACTGCCATTGCGTGTTCCAGAAGGTCATCAGGCGATAGACCGTATCAACCCCTGTCGTCGTTGCCGTAACGTAGAAGTGATCCTCATCAAAGCGACAGGCTACGCCATCATCAATCACCACGCCCTGATCATTGGTCAATACGGCATAGCGGGTTTTACCCACGGGCTGTTTCAGAAAACCGAAGGTGTAGATGCGATTCATCAGCTCTGCGGCATCCGGCCCGCGCAACTCAATGCCCCCTAAAGTGGAAACATCGATCAGCCCTACTTTCTGACGCACATGACTGGACTCATTTTCGATGCAGGCATTACGGATCTGTCGGGCTTTCGGCAACAGCGGGCTGGCCTCACTGCCCTGCAGCCTCTGATCAGCTGCCGGATAAAAAGCCGGACGCATCCAGAGACCTGCCGGAATAATCTTCGCTCCCATCTCAAGATGACGATGATGCATTGCCGTCTGGCGATAAGGGTCAAAACCACGACCGGCCATGTAAGCCAGTTTTTCAGGAGTCAGAGGAGGTCTTGCGGTTGTAACACCGGTTTCGGATACCGTTCGCTGAGTTGCTTTGGCTACCAAACGCGCAGTCGGCAGTGCCGAGTGCCGACCCTGACTGGGGCCCATACCAACGGTTGAAAATCGTTTCACCAACTGAACATCGCGATAGCCCATTCGGGTCGCGTTGATAATATCTTTAGCCTGCAGATCTTCATCAAAATCGACAAAATCTTTGCCCTTAGGGTGCTTAAAGATCGGCCAGTGGAAATTCACCTTCTTGTGGCACTCAACGACAGGTACCGGCTCTGATGCCAGCTCCAGCGCATTAAGCGCCTGAATGGCTGCGCGCTCACCATCCCGCATGACCGATGCCAGAGAGTAGATACCGTTCACAGAGCCTGCGATATGCAGATTTTCCGGCAGATTTTTCAGTGAGAATGCCGCCCGCTCATCACTGTAAGAGAGCTGACCACCCGCCTGACACAGTAACTGATAGGCGGGCATATACCCGGCAGACATGCAGAGCAGATCGCAGGGAATAATTTCGTAATCGCTACCCACTTCACCGGGAGAGGTAATGGTACGTAGCTCAACAGACTTCAGGTGCAGATCACCTTTTGCTTCATAAACCGTCTGACTGAAGCGAACATCCACACCCATGCTCACCAACTGACGGACCAGATCCTGTTCTGCGGCTGAAAGTTCAGATTCCTGACGCATATCCGCCACGGCACAGACCTTAACCTGTTGTTGCTTGAGCGTCAGGGCCGTCAGATAGCCATCTTCATTGCCGGTCAGTACCACAGCCCGCTCACCGGGTTTCACCGCGTAGAGCTTCATCATGCGCATGGCAGCACTGGACAACACAACCCCCGGCAGATCATTACCCCGAAAAACCACATGTTGCTCATAAGCACCGGTCGCCATCACGCACTGTTTGGCACGAACCTTATAAAGACGCTTGGCCTTAAGCACCGGTAGCCAGTTATCCATAAACCAGGCATTACACGTCGCCTCGGTCATCACGGAGATATTAGGATGCTGTTCGACGCGGGCAACCAGATCCTGGCGCAGCTGTTCCGGATTGTCGCAGCCACTGAACTCGGAATAGGTCAAGGCACCACCCAGAACAGGATTCTCTTCCAGCAACAGAACATCCGCTCCGTTGTCTGCAGCCTTCAAAGCGGCAGAGAGCCCTGCCGGGCCGGAACCGACCACAACCAGATCATGGTGCAAAAAGGCTTTGTCGTAGTACTCCGGCTTAAACGAGAGATCTGCAACCCCCAGCCCTGCCTTAACCCGGATCTGTTTTTCCCACCAATCCCAAACGCCTTTTGGCTTGTAAAAAGCGCGGTAGTAAAAACCCACCGGCATAAAGCGGCCAAAGTGGTTCAGAATAGCGTCTTTGTCTTTTTTAAGACTACCGTTTACATTTTGCCCGCCAATGCTGATGCCGTTGCTGGCCAGATGGCGATCAGCCAGTACGTTAGGCTCATCCGGTAGCTGAACCAGACTGTTGGCATCATGTCCGGACAGCGTCAGAGGCCCTCGGGGACGATGATATTTAAATGAACGCGACCAGACCCACTGACGATTGGCCAAAAGAGCACTACCTAAAGTATCGCCTTTAACACCAAGGATACGCTCACCTTCAAACTCAAACTCGACGCTCTGCTGACGATCCAGCATCAACCCCATAGGTTCCGGTAAACGAGGACGGGAAACCGCTGCTTGCCTGCTCATGATGTTACCTCCGCGCTTGATTCACCCATGCCAAAGGCAGGTGTGCTGATCTCAGAAGCCAACTCGCTGGGGTCATAAGTTTTAATAATCTGATCACTGGTACGATCACGCTCAGCCACAAACCAATAACCGGACGCACTGTGATACCACCACTCACGAACAACACCGGTACCGTTATAGCTGTAAAAAGTATGCTCAGCCCATTCCTGATCGGGGGCCTCCAGTGCAGGCAACGGAGTGACCTCTCCACCAAAAATAAATTCATTGATATTTCTAAGCCCGTTCAAAGGGCACGTCATGAGTTTCATAATCTATCCCCGACTCTCCATAATTCATTTCGCCGTTCGACCACAAAGCCATCAGTGAGAGGCTGCGGTAGCGCCCATTTCATTGACCTGTCTGAAGTCGTTAAAACGATCCGCTCCGAAGGGCTTAATCAATGAGGGTGTTTTGCCTGTAGCGACCAGTTCCGCCATGGTCTGACCGCAGATAGGTGTCGACTTAAAGCCCCAGGTGCCCCAACCCGCATCCAGGTAGTAATTCTTCACCGGGCTTTCCCCCATAATCGGGCTGTAATCTGAGGTCATATCCGTCAGGCCCGTCCACTGACGCATCAGCTTCAGGTTGGCCATAAACGGGAATAGCTCGACAGCATGGGCCAGTAGCTGCTCTTTCAGCTCAAGGGTTGATCGGCTGTTGTAAAGCGGATAAGGGTCAGAACCGCCACCAAACACCAGCTCCCCACGCCCCGTTTGCTGGACATAACAATGAAATGCCGGAGAACTGACCAGAGGATCAAGGAAAGGCTTAACAGGCTGAGTCACCATTGCCTGCAGCGGATACGTCACAATCGGCAGGCGGAAACCCGCTTTCTCAGCCATCAAAGAGCTGTGACCGGCCACGGCCTGAACCGCCACGCCGCACTCTATGGTGTGCTCGGCACTGCCCTGACGAACTTTCACGCCTTTGACGGCACCCTCTTCAACCAGCACATCGGTTACTTCCGTCAACTGGTGCAGTTCAACGCCCCGTTGGGTAGCACCTTTCGCATATCCCCAGGCCACGGCATCATGACGGGCCGTCGCTCCATCCATATGCCAGAGTCCAGCCAAAACCGGCTGGTGACCCGGATTCATATTCAGGGTCGGTACCAGTTCACGAATCTCCTGTGGGCCGATCAGTTCGGTCTTACCACCGAAGTGTTTATTCACTTCGGTTCGCTGACGAAAGCCACGAATAGCCGCATCGGTATGCGCCAGCGTCAGCTGACCCCGCTTGGAATACATGATGTTGAAATCAAATTCGTTGGACAGATCCTGAAACAGTTTTACCGACTCACTGTAAAACTTAACCCCATCGGAGGTGAGATAGTTGGAACGGATCACCGCGGTATTTCGGGCTGTGTTACCACCCCCCAGGTATCCTTTTTCCAGAACCGCTACATTGGTAATGCCGTGATACTTGGCAAGGTAATAAGCGGTCGCAACACCATGGCCACCTCCGCCAATAATCACAACGTCATAGCGTTTTTTCAGCGAGGTTGGCGGGGGTAGGTCGGCATCTTTCTCAAAAGGAAAGTCACCGTTAAGACCGTATTTTAGAAGTGCAAAAGGCATAAACCTTCTCCTGTCTCATCAGATCAACTGATGCAATATGTTTCACCTGGCTGCTGGCGGGCGGCCAACCACTTACGACTGTTGCTGTCTTGCGGCGATCAGAGTGTTCTTCATCAGGCAGGCAATCGTCATAGGACCGACGCCTCCGGGCACCGGGGTAATGGCATGAGCAAGCGCTTCAACGGCGGTATAGTCCACATCACCGACCAGCTTGCGCTTACCATCACGCTCGATGACATTGATCCCCACATCGATGACGGTGGCACCGGGCTTAACCCATTCAGGGCCGATCATTTCAGGGATACCGACTGCCGCGACAAGAATATCGGCCTGCTGTGCCAGTTTTTCCGGCTCAGGCGTGCGCGAATGCACAACCGTCACGGTGCAGTTCGCCTTCAGTAACAGAGCGGCCATCGGTTTGCCGACAATATTGGAGCGGCCGACCACCACCGCATGCTTTCCGGATAGGTCACCCAGTGTTTTATTCAGCATGATCATGCAACCCTGAGGTGTGCAGGGCACCAGAGAGTCTTTACCAACACTCAAGGCCCCGACATTTTCCGGGTGGAAGCCATCCACATCTTTAGCGGATGAGATCGCAGCAATCACCTGCTCTTCATCCAGATGAGCGGGCAAAGGGAGCTGTACCAGAATGCCATGCACCTCAGGGTCAGCATTCAGCGCATCGATCAGGCTATTCAGAGTGTCCTGAGTCGTTTCAGCAGGCAGACGGTGTTCAATGGAGTTAATACCTGACTCGGTAGCACGGGCGATTTTGTTACGCACATAAACCTGACTGGCAGGGTCGTCTCCCACAAGTACAACCGCCAGACCCGGCTTGAGGCCAAAGGTCTGATGGAATGCTGCTGCATCCTCTGCGACCTCTTCCAGCACCTGAGCGGAGATCACTTTTCCGTCAATTCGTGTCGCCATGATCTCCCCTCCTACTTGAAGACAACCGTCTTGTTGCCATCCACAAAGACACGATGCTCGGTATGCAGTTTCACCGCCCGGGCCAAAGCAACCGTCTCGGTGTCACGGCCTGCCGTAGTCAGCATTTCCGGCCCCATGGTGTGGTCTACCGTTTGCACTGACTGCTCAATAATCGGACCTTCATCCAGATCAGCGGTGACATAATGCGCCGTAGCACCAATCAGCTTTACGCCACGGTCATAGGCCTGATAGTAAGGTCGCGCACCTTTAAAGCCCGGCAGGAAGGAGTGGTGAATATTGATCGCCTGGCCAGCCAGATGCCCACAGAGATTGTCAGAAAGGATCTGCATATAGCGGGCAAGAATGACCAGTTCAGAATCGGTCTCTTTAACGATATCCAGCAGCGCTTCTTCCTGTTGTGACTTGTTCTCTTTCGTCACCGGTAAATGTACAAAACGGATACCCTCACGCTCGGCCATCGGACGGAGATCCTGATGGTTCGACACAACAGCGGTGATCTCGATATTCAGATCGCCTTTGTTTTTGCGATACAAGAGATCACTCAGACAATGATCCGCCTTAGAAACCATAATCACCGTTTTGACCGGCGCGCAGGCATTGTGCAGCGTCCACTCCATATCAAGGCGCTTGGCCACCTCGGCAAAACCCTCTTCAATACTTTTTCCGGTATCTTCGGCTGAGCCTTCTCCCTGAAAATGAAAACGTGTACGCATAAAGAATTTGCCACTGTCCTGATCATCAAACTGCGATTGCTCGCTGATGTAACAGCCCTGCTTGGTCAGATAACCCGCAACATCGGCCACAATGCCGCTTCCAGCCGGGCAGGTTGTTCGTAGGATGTATTCGGTTTTGTTCGTTGCATGAGGCATTTTCAAAATCCTGTTTACTTTTTTCAGGGTGCAGAAACCCGCAAAGCGAAATGCTTTGAATAAAAAAACTGTTCTGGTGTTAAATTGTGCCGGAGCTACCGAAGCAGCTCCGGTCGGATAAGGATCAGACGATCGGTTTAGAAAGACTGCCCCGGAATCCAGCTGGTCCCCGCCAGAGGAACACGCGCCATAGCCGCGGCTTCTACGTTCAGTGCCACCAGATCTTCCGGTTCCAGATTTCTCAGGTCATTCTTGCCGCAGGCCCGTGCCAGGGTTTGTGCTTCCATGGTCAGAACCCGCAGGTAATTCGCCAGGCGACGACCACCTTCAACCGGGTCAAGACGCTTGCTCAACTCAGGATCCTGAGTGGAGATACCCGCAGGGTCTTTACCTTCATGGTAATCATCGTAGTAACCCGCAGCAGAGCCGATCTTTTTAAATTCGGCATCCCATTTAGGGTGGTTACAACCCAATGCCACCAGGGCTGCCGTGCCGATTGCCACAGCATCAGCCCCCAGCGCCATCGCCTTAGCCACATCAGCGCCATTGCGGATACCGCCGGACACGATAAGCTGAACTTTGCGGTGCATCCCCATCTCCTGAAGCGCCTGTACCGCCTGAGGAATAGCCGCCATCGTCGGAATACCCACGTGCTCGATAAAGACTTCCTGAGTAGCAGCCGTACCGCCCTGCATCCCATCGACTACGATCACATCTGCCCCGGCTTTAACCGCCAGTTTGACGTCGTAGTAGGTACGGGTTGCGCCCACTTTGATGTAAATAGGCACCTGCCAGTCGGTGATTTCACGCAGCTCCTGAATCTTAATCGCCAGATCATCCGGCCCGGTCCAATCCGGGTGACGACAAGCGGAACGCTGATCAACTCCCATTGGCAGTGTGCGCATTTGCGCAACACGATCGGTAATCTTCTGCCCCAGCAGCATGCCGCCGCCACCCGGTTTAGCACCCTGTCCCAGGACAACTTCAATGGCATCAGCCTTGCGCAGGTCATCCGGGTTCATACCGTAGCGGGATGGCAGATACTGATAGACCAGTTTAGTGGACTGTCCTCGCTCTTCCGGGGTCATACCACCATCACCTGTGGTCGTTGAGGTGCCAACAGCGGAAGCCCCCCGGCCCAGTGCTTCTTTAGCATTCGCCGACAATGCGCCAAAGCTCATACCCGCAATCGTGACCGGGGTTTCGATCACAATAGGTTTTTTGGCAAAACGGGTACCTAACGTCACTTGGGTGTTGCACTTCTCACGGTAACCCTCAAGCGGGTAACGGGACATGGAAGCACCCAGAAACAGCAAATCGTCAAAATGCGGCACTTTGCGTTTAGCACCAAAACCACGGATGTCGTAGATGCCACTTTCCGCAGCACGGCGGATTTCAGTCATGGTCGCCGCATCAAAGGTTGCTGACTCACGCAGACCAGCTTTTACGTTCAGATCTTGTTCACTCATCTTCTTATCCTCGTATCTGCGAAATCAGTAGGCGCTGACGTTATCGACTTTGAAGTTATACAGCTGACGGGCAGAGCCATAGCGCTTAAAATCTGCGGGATCTTCATCCATACCTGCGCGGTTCAGCAGATCGGCCAGGTAGTCCAGATGCTCCTGGCGCATCTCTTTTTCGATACAATCGGCACCCAGCGAGGCCACACTGCCTTTCACGAAAATTTTGGTTTCATAAAGAGAATCACCCAGCGCGTCTCCGGCATCACCACAGACCACCAGCGCGCCAGCCTGCGCCATAAAGCAGCTCATGTGGCCCACATCACCACCGACAACAATCTCGGCACCTTTCATGGAGATACCGCAACGGGCGCCAGCATCACCTTCAATCACCAGCAAACCACCATGGGCAGTTGCACCGGCAGACTGGGACGCCTGACCTTTAACGCGAACGATGCCGGACATCATGTTTTCTGCCACGCCCTGACCGGCGTTACCATGAACGACCACATGGGCTTTTTTATTCATACCCGCGCAGTAGTAACCCGCATGTCCCTCAATATCGACACTGAGCGCAGCATCCAGACCGCAGGCGATATTGTGGTCGCCCTTGGCACCGGTGATCTTCCATTCACGCTCAGTACACTCGCCGGACTGCTCATGCAGAGCCTGATTTACTTCGCGCAGCGAGTTTGTTGCCAAATCAAGTGTTTTCATAATCCAGTTTCCTCGTATTTAACCGTGTCAGCCGATGCGCTTAGCTGCGTTCCCAAACGTAAATTTTGGCCGCTTCCGGCTCCCAAACTTTCGCCTTTTCAATGCCCGGTAGCGTGGTCAGGGCCTGATATTCGGAGGCCATTGCCACGTAGTCGTCAGTTTCAGCCAGAACCGCTGGCTTGCAGGCAATCGGGTCACGTACCACAGCAAAACCGTCCCGTGTACCAATGGTGAAGGTAAAGAAACCATCCAGCTCCTGCAGGGCGTTCTCCAGAGCCTGTTTCAGGGTGTCGCCCTGCTGCAGTCGATGCATCAGATAACCGGCAGCCACTTCAGAGTCATTTTCTGTTTCAAAATGAATGCCCTGTCGCTTCAGCTCCAGACGCAGACGGTTGTGGTTAGAAAGGGAACCGTTGTGCACCAGACACAGGTCTTCACCGGTTGAAAACGGGTGAGAACCCGCCATAGTGACCGCGGATTCAGTCGCCATACGGGTATGACCGATGATGTGCGTGCCCTGCATCCCCTTAAGGCTGAAGTTCTCTGCGATCACTTCCGGCAGGCCGACCTCTTTCAGGATCTCAATAGAGTGGCCAGCACTCAGAATCAGCACTTCAGGCGTATGGGTTTCAATAAAGACTGTCGCTTTGTCGGCATCACAGTGCATTTTGAACACGGCGACGGTGTCATTCTGAAACCAGCTGACCTCAGCATTCAGCTCAGCACGTACCTTCTCGGCCAGCGCTTCCCAGTTGTAGTTCACATCTTCATGGCGCAGGGTCAGTTTGGTGCCATCAGCAACCTCATCACCATAAATCGCAAAACCGGCACTGTCGGGGCCACGGTCGGTCATCGCGATCAGCATGGGTTCAAACAGGGCGCCCAGCTGGCTTTCCAACGCGGGGTTCTTCAGGTAGAGACCTACGATTCCACACATCGCATCATCCTCACTTCAAAAAAGAGTCATAAAAAGTCATATCAAAGAGACAACATCCGACTCGCCCGCTGATATCAGGTCGAGCGAAGCCGTTCCGCTTAAAACAGTCTTAAGCGGGCTCTATCCATTGGAAAATAGGTAAAACTCAGATCAGATCAGAAGAACTCACCGTAACGGGCAACTTCCCAGTCACTGACATGGCGGCAGTAATCGATCCACTCATCTCGTTTCAGGCTGATAAATTCGGCCATCAGGTCTTTGCCCAAGGCCTCAGTCAACACAGTGTCTGCCTCTAGGGCATCCACTGCCTCACCCAGATTTTGGGGCAGAATCTCAATACCTTTCTCGGCCAGATCCTGGTTGCTCATGACGTAGAGGTTTTCATTCACCGGATCTCCGGCTTCCAACTCACGTTCAATACCATCCATACCGGCTGCAATCAGTGCCGCGTGTACCAGGTATGGGTTACAGCCGGAGTCCGGCAGTCGGAATTCAAGGCGACCGTAAGGGATACGCACCATGGCAGAACGGTTGTTATCGCCGTAGCAGATATAGGCCGGAGCCCAGGTGGCTCCGGATGCGGAGCCGCCCACAACCAGTCGTTTATAAGAGTTCACCGTAGGTGCAGAGATGGCACACAGCGCCTTGGCGTGGTGAAGCAAGCCGGCGGTGAAGTGATAGGCCATTTTCGATAGCCCCATACCGTGCTTGTCGCTGTCATCCCCGAACAGGTTTTTGCCACTCTCATCACAGATGGAAAGGTGGAAATGCATACCGTTACCTGTGCGGTCGGATGCGGGTTTCGGCATAAAGGAGCACACCATACCCAGGTCGTTGGCAATCTCACCGGCAGCCATACGCACAAAGGTGAAACGATCTGCCGAGGTTAGTGCATCGCTATAGGTGTAGTTGATCTCAAACTGGCCGTTGGCGTCTTCATGATCGATCTGATAAACATCCATATCGACTTTCTGCAGGCTATCAACCAGTTTTTCCAGAAACTCACGGGAGCGGGATAATCCCTTATAGTCGTAACAAGGTTTAGTCAGCGTATCGGTATCGTCTACCGGCCCGAGGGAGCCATCGCTGTTACGTTTAAACAGTGAAAATTCAGGCTCCAGACCGGTATTCAGTGTCCAGCCGCGACTGCTCAATCGTTTCAGTTGCTGCTTGAGTACAACACGACTGTCATAGGGATAAGGCTTACCCTCCACATAACCATCACAGGCGATTCGGGCGTAACCCGGCTGCCAGGGAACAATACTCAGGCTGCTCAGGTCGCCACGGGCCAGAAAGTCCGGGCCGTGCGGCTCCATCCCTAAACCCCATACAGCGAAACCAGCGAAGCCAGCGCCCTTTTCAACGACATCCATCAAACAATGGGCTGGCACGGATTTCGTTTTGGCAACGCCATGAATATCAACAAACTGTGCAAGCACATACTTGATGTCATTCTCGTCACAGAAACGCTCTACATCTATCGGCATCGGGTCACTCCTAAATCGTTTAGGTTTCTTACCTTCCCGTCAGGCGATTTAATTTCCCTTCAGGAATATTTATTTACATACAAGAAAGCAACCGTCATGCCAGAAAATTTCCTAGCAGGAATATTTTATTCTCAAAATAACTAACCCTTTGATTTTTATACAGAAGTGAAAATATATTTCCTGCCAAGAATACTGATTACGAAAAGTACAAGGTATAATGCACCAGTTGTTATTGGGGAAACTGCAGGCATTACGCGCAAATCCAGTGCACCGCCGCATTAAATTGGAGCAAAAAAATGGATCAGAACCGCACTGAGGAGTTCAGTCTCGATCAGTACATCGGCATGGTGGTTAAGAAAGCCCGAGTTGAACAGGGACTTAAAATTACCGATGTCGCCCGTATCTCCAATATCAGTCAGGGTATGATCAGCAAAATTGAGAATGCCCAGGTATCCACCAGCCTCGAGACCCTGAATCGATTGTGCAACGCCATTGGGCTGTCAATCTCAACGTTGTTTACTGACTACAACCGCCCGGAAGGCAGCGCTCAGTTCACAAAAGCGGGTGAAGGGTTAGAGGTTGTGCGACGGGGAACCGATAAGGGTCATAACTACCAGCTGCTAACGTATCAACGTGGTGGAAAGAAAAACTTTGAGGCATTTCTAATTACGATGGATGATCTGGCAGAGGTTTTTCCAACCTTCTCTCACCCGGGTCAGGAGTTTGTTTATCTTCTTTCAGGTCGTCTTCAATACCGTCATGGCAATCACCTGTATGAGATGAGCGCCGGTGACAGCCTCACCTTTGACGCAGAAGTTCCTCATGGACCGGAGCAGCTTTACGATGTACCGCTTCAGCTACTGTCGATCATCAATTACTCAGAATAAATAGGTAGGAAGTGATAGCAACCGGCTGACAGAAACAAAAAAGCGCTTACCTGGCTCTGATAAAACCGGTAAGCGCAATGGGTAAAGCATCGGAGGGTCTTTCTAGTTATTGCAAGACATTAAAAATTACTTGTCGTTAGTGAATTCCGGATAGGCTGCCATGCCACATTCGTGAACATCCATGCCTTCCATCTCTTCTTCATCACTCACACGAAGTCCCATGATCAGTTTGATAACCATTAGGGTTACGATCGTGGCACCAAACATCCAGCCGAACACAACAACCGTTCCAATCAACTGATTCATAAAGGTTGCATCAGGATTACTGATCAGCACCGCAAAGATGCCCCAGATACCTGCCGATCCGTGCACGGAGATAGCCCCAACCGGATCATCCAGCTTCAGCTTATCCAGTAACAGAACAGAGCCCACCACAACCAAACCGCCTACAGCACCAATTAAGGTCGCCATAGCAGCAGAAGGCATCAGAGGTTCCGCTGTAATAGCAACCAGCCCCGCCAGTGCGCCGTTGATCGTCATCGTCAGATCTGTCTTACCAAACAGGAATCGCGCCAGAAGTGCGGCTGCAACCATACCCGCAGCCGCAGCGGCATTGGTATTCACAAAGACTTTAGCGACCGCATTAGCTTCTTCAACATTGGCAATTTTCAGCTCTGAACCGCCGTTGAAACCGAACCAGCCCATCCAGAGAATAAACATACCTAAGGTCGCCATCGGCAGGTTAGCCCCAGGGATCGCAACAGGTTTACCCTCTTTCGTGTAGCGGCCTTTACGCGGACCAACCATAATCACCGCAGCCAGGGCTGCAGAGGCACCCGCCATATGAACCACGACAGAACCGGCAAAATCCTGAAAACCCATCTCATCCAGGAAACCACCACCCCATTTCCAGTAACCTTCAACCGGATAGATCACAGCAACCATCACAATGGCAAAAATAAGGAAAGGCCAAAGACGCATACGTTCAGCTACAGCACCGGACACAATCGACATGGTGGCTGCGGCAAAAACGGCCTGAAATATGAAATCAGACATGCTGGAGTAATACGGCGCACCTTCAGCACCCGATACCACATCAGCGGTTGCGTTATCCGCCCCCAGGAAGAAATCAATCCCCGGAATGACAGAAGAAACCGGGTTAGCCGGATACATAATGTTGTAGCCAACAAACAGGTAAACAATACAGGCGATGCCGTAGAGCAGTGCATTCTTGTTCAGAATCTCTACCGTATTCTTACTTCTTACTAAACCAGCTTCCAGCATGGCAAAACCAGCGGCCATCCACATCACCAAAGCAGCGCTTATTAAGAAATAAAACGTATCCAGGGCGTAACCAATTTCAATGACTAAGTTATCCATTTTTCACTCCTAAAGTGCCTGCTCGCCTGTTTCACCGGTACGAATCCGGACAGCCCGCTCGATATCTAAAACAAAAATCTTGCCGTCACCGACTTTGCCGCTGCTGCAGCTTTTTGTGATGGCTTCAAGCACCTGGTCAACAAAGTCATCTTTGACCGCAACTTCAATTTTCACTTTCGCCTGAAACTCCACGCTGTACTCTGCGCCCCGGTAAAGCTCGGTATGGCCTTTTTGTCGCCCATAACCATGAACCTCTGTGGTGGTAAGGCCGTTCACGCCCAGCTCTTGTAACGCTTCCCGTGCATCGTTCAATGCATGGGGTCTGATTACTGCACTCACTAGCTTCATAACATCCCCTTTCTTTTTGAGAAAATATATTTCTTACAAGGAATATTGAAGAATTGTGCCACGTTTAGGAAACCGCAATACTTTCAGAGAGTTAAAAGCAAAAAGCTTGAAAAGCGCCCACAGAAAGCCATGGCGCTCGCACCATGAAAGAACAGACGAAGCAGTAGGGTGCACCATAAGAAATGACCCGTTTTGGATACGGAGGCTGAACGAAACATAGAAAGGAAGGAAGGTCATTCAAGCCAAAAACTGAGGTTAAGACCCTGCAGTCTTAATCTCAGTCATCCGGTAAACCCGGAAGCTTTAAAAGGTCAGCCCCTCTCTGAAAAAGGCCTGCCAATGGTTAATAAAAAATTAAGTTATTATCGATACAATACAGGACAGGCTTTCAAGCTATCTTTTTCATTCTTTCTACACCATTGGCTTAACATGCACTTGTTATTGATTGAAGACGACCTACCTTTGGGCAGTGCGCTCATTAGGCTCCTTAAAAGCAGCTACCGGGTTGAGTGGGTTAGATCTCTGTCTGATGCAAAAAACCACCTTTTAGCCCAGGATTACGATCTTATCCTTCTTGACCTGGGCCTACCTGATGGCGACGGCATCACTTTTCTACAATCTATCCGCCAAAACTCAAACACAACTCCGGTTCTAATCCTAACGGCCAGGGATAGTCTTGATGACAAGGTGCTGGGACTGGATATGGGAGCCGATGATTACATGGTTAAGCCTTTTGAACCTGACGAACTTCTTGCTCGCCTGAGAGCACAACTGAGAAGGCTTGCGGGCCAGGCATCACAACTTATCATCTCAGGTAACCTTACTCTGGACCCGGTTCAGAATAGGTTCTGTCTTGATGAATGCCCAATCAGACTCCCGAAGAAAGAACATGAAATTCTAAGCGTTCTGATTCATGCCGGCGCCCAGCCTGTGAGTCGATCTAAACTCATGCAACAGCTTTACAGTCTCGGCAGTGAGGCAGAATCCAATACATTAGATGTTTATATCCACGCACTAAGAAAGATATTGGGCAAAGAACGTATCGAAACTATAAGAGGCTATGGCTTCCGACTAAAAGAGCCCTCAGATGAAAAAGAGCCTTTAGATGAAAAAGAGTATTAAGCTCAAACAGTTGGCTCTGATTCTGGGCCTAAGCATGTTGATAACAGCTGTGACAAGCATTGTCGTTACCTGGCTTGCCGTTGATGATGAGTTAAGCGAACTTCTGTACGAGGATATTCGTCAACAAACAGAGCTACTGTCACGCATGCTTCACCGAGGCCATATCGAACCTGATGAATTAAAACAGTTTCTGAGTGAATCTTTTATTGATGATGACGAAGACACTTTTCTGATCTCTGTCGAACATATCAAAGAAGGCTGGTTTGTCAGTAATCTTGAGATAGAAAGAAGTTACGGAAGTCCGGAAAGTGGTGTCACTCAACTGGTATTTCAGGGGCATACCTGGAAGGGCTACCAACTCAGAGAGGGTAACCTGCTGATCAAACTGCTAAGACGAGATGATATGGCAGCGGATATTAAGGGCGATGTAATAGAAGACACCCTGCTACCGGTACTCATTGGTAACGTTTTCAGTCTTCTGATACTCATGGCCTTGCTTAGTATCGTTACCTCCCCTCTATCCAAATTGGTACGCCAGATAGAACAACGCAAAGCCGATGACCTGACAGACTTTGAACCGTCCGGACGCCTGACAGAACTTCAGGCCATCAGTGTCAGCCTTAATCAGCTAATGCAGGGAATCAAATCAACTCTGGAAAGAGAAAAACGCTTTGCCAGTGACGTGGCTCATGAGCTACGCACCCCTTTGGCAACCTTAAAGCTTGAGCTTGCGTTACCTGATACAGACCTAGCAGCGATGCGCCAGGAAGTAGACAGGCTGATAAGGGTTGTAGAGCAGCTTATGACTCTGGCCCGCATTGAATCCGGCTACTGGCAACAACAAGCAGAAACCCTAGACCTGAAATCGACTCTGATCGATGTCTGTCAACGCCTGGAACCCCGAATCTCAGCAGCCGGGCTTAGCCTGAGTCTCAATCTTCAGGATATACCGCTAAAAGGCGACTCAACACTCCTCGGTCTTCTGGTAGAAAACCTGCTTTTAAATGTGATTAAGCATGCAAAGGGGGCAACACAGGTATCTCTGGAACTAAATCCAGAAAAAAGCGACTTTCTGGTTTTAAAAGATGATGGCCCAGGTATTTCTGACGAACAACGTCAGCTAATGCTAGAACCATTTGTCCGGCAGGATCAGAGGAAAGAAGGTCTTGGGCTAGGGCTTTCAATTTGCAAACAGATTGCGGAGCAGCATGGATTCATCCTCAAGCTGGCAGACGCCTCTCCGGGATTAAGCGTTACTCTTTCCCAAAATACAAACGTAAAGTAACACCTAACCCCCTCCTCCGGGCCTACTTAATACAAACTTAATTCTTGTTTACGGATACTGAGCCTACCGAATCACCAACGGAGCTTAGTATGCGTCCTTCTCCTCGTTTGATATCAGCATTGGCCTTACTTATTACAGCCGAAGCCTATGGTGCAGACTGCACGACCCTAATCTCTTTAGCTGAAGCTAAAAACCTTCCGGACGACAGCATTATCTGCGTTAAAGGTCATATCAGCGAACGGCTTTCTGACGATGATTACCTACTTAGAGACGCTAGCGGAACGCTTGTGGTTGAAATCGATAATCATCTTTGGCGTGGCCAGCTTGTTGCACACAAGGGCCAATTGTTACTTCAGGGAGAGCTGGATCAGGAAGACTATGAGACTGAGCTTGACGTCGATTCACTAACCATCCTTAACCCCTAATCACAAGTTCTAGTAATTAAATACATCTATCGCACGGAGCTTATTATGAAAAAGAATCTGGCACTTCCACTTCTTCTGGTGTCACCTATGCTACTGAGCACACCTCAGGCCATGGCAAACACCTACATTCAATTTGGTCTGGGTACAACTCAAATCAACAAGGATGATGATACCGTTACTTTCAAAGACAATACCCGGTTAACACCGGGCTCCAGTAGCGCTGATCAGCGCTTTACTCTGGGTTATCGTGATGAATCATTGGGGGTAGAAGTCAGTTACCGTCAAACGGTAACTGATGCCGAAAAAGAGATTCAGGCCAGAAGCCCTGGCGAGATTCCAGCACTACCGTCAGGTATCAGTGGAGGAACACCCAATGAATATGAAGAAGAATGGGAAACAGATTTAAAAACGCAACAACTGGCAGTAAAAGGCGTCTATTTTCAGGACCTGAGCAAACAATTTACGCTCAAAACAGGCCTCGGTTTGACCTATACCGAATACGAGCAGAAATCCAGCCACACTCAATCCTGGGAAGAAGACAGAGTAGGCCCAGACTGGGAATACGACAGGGTAAATCGCAGCAAAAGCTCAGATTCTGCTGTTGGTGGTATTGCCAGCATTGCTGTTGATTACACACCTGCACCGGACAGTCTGCCAAACCTCAAGGTCGGTCTTGAAGCTGCTGCCACATCCGACAAATACAGCACATCCCAGAGTCTCTATGGAACGCTTGGCTGGGTATTCTAAACCGGCCATAGGCACCGTCAGGAAGCAGTCGTCTCCAGACTGCTTCCTGAATAAAGATCACGACCTGTTAATGGCCTTCTCAATATCCTCTGAGCTATGACGCTCTCGCAACTGCTCGAAGGTTTCCCCCCAGGTGCGATTCACAATGCGGCCACGCTGAACCGCAGGGCGCAGATCGATCGCTTTTGCCCAGCGCATCACGTGGGTGTAGCTGTCAGCTTCAAGGAACTCTGCCGCGTCGTACACCCGGTTGAGTACCAGCGCACCATACCAGGGCCAGACCAGCATATCGGCGATGGAGTATTCTTCCCCCGCCAGATACGGGTTATCCGCCAGACGTTTATCCAGCACATCCAGCTGACGCTTGATCTCCATGGTGTAGCGGTTGATCGGATATTCAAACTTCTCCGGCGCGTAGGCATAGAAGTGACCAAAGCCGCCGCCCAGAATCGGGGCTGCGCCCATCTGCCAGAACACCCAGTTCATACACTCGGTTTTTGCTACAGGATCTTTCGGGATAAAAGCTCCGAACTTCTCCGCCAGATACAGCAGGATAGACCCTGACTCAAAGACACGCTGGGGCGGATTAACACTGTGATCCATCATCGCCGGAATCTTGGAGTTAGGGTTCACCTCCACAAAGCCGGAACTGAACTGATCGCCTTCCATAATATCGATCAGCCAGGCGTCGTATTCTGCTTCTTTGAAACCCAGTTCCAGTAGTTCTTCCAGCATAACGGTGACTTTGACACCGTTTGGCGTGGCCAGTGAGTAGACCTGCAGCGGATGTTCACCCACCGGCAGCGCTTTCTCATGCGTTGCGCCGGAAACGGGACGGTTAATATTGGCAAACTTGCCACCATTACCCGCTTCCCATTTCCAGACCTTGGGTGGGGTATAGCTTGTGTTCTGCGATGCTTCGCTCATATTTTTCCCTCTGTTCTGCCGTCAGGTGATTAAGCCGGAGACAGCTCTTCCAGAAATGGATAATCGTTATAACCTTCACGCCCCTGAGTGTAGAAGGTTTTCGGGTCGGCTTGGTTCAGTTCAGCGCCTTCTTTAATACGACGGGGCAGATCCGGGTTGGCGATGAAAGGCACACCAAAGGCAACCGCATCAGCGATACCCTCTGAAACCACCTGCTGCGCTTCCTGCGGGCTGTAGCCCATGTTCACAATCAGATTTCCCTGATAATGCTCGCGCACCGGTGTGACCACATCCATCTGCTGCTCACCTAAAAAGTCGGCACGCATCAGGTGGAGATACGCCAAATTGTAACCGCTCAGTTTTTCAGACAGCCAGGTCATCAGGCCAACCGGATCACTGTCTTTCATGCTGTTAAAGCTGTTCAGTGGCGACAGACGAACACCCACCCGATCAGAACCCCATACCTTGCTGACCGCTTCGATCACTTCCAGCAGAAGACGGGCGCGGTTTTCGACGGAACCACCATAAAGGCCTTCACGCAGGTTAGCACCATCACGCAGGAAGGCATCCAGCAGATAGCCGTTTGCACCGTGTACCTCTACACCATCAAAGCCAGCGCGCTTGGCGTTTTCTGCTGCTTTTACAAAACCATCAATGATGGCTGGAATTTCAGCATCGTCCAGTGCACGGGGTTCGGTATAAGCCTTTTTGCCTTCCGGCGTGTGGATATCGGAATTGGTAATCGCGATAGCACTGGGTGCAACCGGCTGTTTGCCGTCATTCAGTACCGGATGACAGGCACGGCCACCATGCCAGATCTGCAGGAAGATCTTGCCGCCCTTAGCATGTACGGCATCCGTCACCTTTTTCCAGCCTTCTACCTGAGCGTCAGAATAGATACCCGGCTCACGCCAGAAGGCAGAGTTACCTTCCATCGCCATGGTCGCTTCCGCAATCAGCAGACCGCCAGAAGCACGTTGCGCATAGTGCTCTGCAATCAGGTCGGTCGGCACATGATTCTCATCAGCACGGCAGCGGGTCAGCGGAGCCATCAGTACCCGGTTTTCTACTTCAACAGCGCCCAGTTTCAGCGGCGAAAACAGATCAGTCATAGTTGCTCCAGAAATCGTTCAAAGTTGATTTATTGACTTGGTTACTTTCCAGATGGATACGAATATTCAGATTTAAAGATCAGCGGGGCTAAAAATAGCAGGGGTTAATTAATCAATGCCTGAGAAATCAGCGATAAAGACGCGCGGTACAGCCCAAAGAGTGACTATAGAGTCTCACCTAATAGGGTGAGAGCCGAAGAAATCCAACTGAATACTTGGCATTATGGGATGCAGTATCGATTTTGCCTCTGAAAAGCACATCAGAAAACACAATAAAAACAAAATAACAGGATCGAAAATCATGACGGATTCTCCTCTGCAAACCGCACCGAAAACCGACTCAGCATCACTGGAAGCAACAGCCAGAATCGTGACAGATAGCCGCACGATTAAGACACCTTACGGCAATCTTTTTGCCCGACGCTGGCAGCCGGAAGGCGGTGATCATAAAGCCTCCCCTTTTTTGCTCTACCATGACTCTTTAGGCTCTGTCGGATTATGGCGAGACTTTCCTGAAGCTTTAGCCCTGTCAACGGGCAGAAGTGTTATCGCCTACGACCGCTTGGGCTTTGGTCTGTCGGACCCCGTGACACAAGCCATTGATCCGAACTTTATTCCCCTGGAGGCTGAGCGCTTTATTCCTCTGATCTGCGATGACTTCGGTCTGGAGCACTTTATCGCTTTCGGCCACAGCGTGGGCGGTGGAATGGCCGTGCATTCAGCCGCACAGCATCCTGAACGATGCGCCCTGCTCATCACAGAAGCCGCACAGGCCTTTGTTGAACCCCTGACCCGGGATGGCATTCGTGAAGCGGAAGCACTATTTAAAGATCAGAAACAGCTGGACCGACTGGCCCGCTATCATGGCAAGCGTACCCGCTGGGTGCTCGACTCCTGGATCAATAGCTGGCTGTCTGACGCATTCGATCACTGGTCCCTTGATGACGTTCTGCCTCAGGTCACCTGCCCGACGCTGGTGCTTCATGGCGAACAGGATGAATACGGATCAGCAGACCAGCCCAAGCGTATCGCTGAAGGGGTAACAGGTACGGTGCAAATGGAACTTTTAAAAGGACTGCATCATGTTCCCCATCGGGAAGCGCCCTCTCTGGTGCTGGAAAAAGTCAATCAGTTTATCGCGCAATATCCCGCTTGAGGCCTCAGCACTCACTCCCTCTCTGAGAAACATCAGCTCGCTGCTCCCGGTCGATTCAAAGCGATCACCGGGGTGCTGCGGCCCCTTCAAATGGACATCAATTGTTGACCTGGATAAAGATTTGACCTGCTTATTCACCGACAGCATCGTAATGTTTGATACAATGCCAAAAAGATACCCCTGCATTACCCCTTTAAACAGGACCATCCTTATGGCAGCTACAGCTCAGAATGTCACTCCCAGCCATCGCTACAAAATTCCGGCTCGCCCTGAGGCCGTTATTGCTATCGCTGAACTGATGAAAGCAAAGAATCCTTCCGCTTCTGAGATCGCAGAAATTCTGAAGCAGGATGTTTTCCTCTATACGAGCGTTCTGGCTGCTGTAAACACGCCGCTGTTTCGCCTGAGTAAAAAGATTACGGACCTGACGCACGCCATCGCACTGCTGGGTCTGGATAAACTGTTTGCCGTCATCCGGCTGGCCGCTCTGCAAAACTCCCTGGGGAAACAGGGTCGGCTGGATCGTTTTTGGGATACCGCAACCGAGGTCGCCCAACTGTCTGCCGATATTGCCCAACGGGTATCCGACCCTGATCCCCACGACAGCTATACTCTGGGCATGATGCACGACTGTGCTATCCCTCTCATGCTGGAAACCCATCCCGAATACAAAGCATTCCTGCGTAATATTAACGGATCAGATCTTTATGGCCTGAGCACTCAGGAGGAAAAGCTCTTTGGCATCAATCACTTCACGCTGGGTGCTGAGATTGCCCGACACTGGTTTATGCCGGATCGAATCGCTGACGCCATAGAAGGTCAGCGTCATTACATCGGTATTCTCGATAGCAAAGCCGGCTTGCCGGATGAAACAAAATCCCTACTCTGCATTCTCGTGTTAGCCAAAGATATCAGCTCCCGCTACCGTCGATTCTGGCGTATTTATGACTCCAAAGAGTCACCTCCGGAAATACTCAGGGTACTGAGTTATCTGGGTATTCCCGACCTTGAATACATGGATATTCGGGAAGACCTGCTACAAAACCTTGAAGAAACCGATCAGAAGGCCGGATAAGCCTTCTTGTCTTAGCCCAGACGCTTAAAATGCAGCAGCCCTCGAGAAAAAAGGGAGGGCTTCAATCAAAACCTGATTTCATCTATCCTGCCTGCATTCGCTTTAATCAGGAGTCATCCATGCTGTCCAATCACGCGCTTATCCAGTTTCGCCACACCCTGCACCAGCATCCGGAACTCTCTGATCAGGAAATAGCCACTGCAGCGCGCATCAAAAACCTCTTCACCCGCTTTTCCCCTGATGAAAGCCTCGAAAATATCGGTGGTAACGGTCTTGCCTTCTGTTTTGATGGTAAAGAATCCGGCCCCACAACGCTGATCCGCTGCGAGCTGGATGCCCTGCCTATTCAGGAGATTAACGACCTGCCCTACCGCTCCGTGTGTGATGGTGTGTCCCATAAATGCGGGCATGATGGCCACATGGCGATCGTCGCCGCGTTAGGTAGCCATCTGGCAGAAAACCGCCCCCAACGGGGTCGTGTCATCTGCCTGTTCCAGCCGGCGGAGGAAATCGGTGCCGGAGCCGTGAATATGGTTCACGATCATCAGTTTGAGCAGCTGAAACCGGATTACTGCTTTGCCCTGCACAACCTGCCCGGCAAACCTCTGGGTACGGTTTATTGCAAGCCCGGTGCCTTTAACTGCGCATCACGGGGCATGATTATCCGCCTGAAAGGCAAAACCTCCCACGCGGCCCATCCGGAAGATGGCATCAGCCCCGCACTCGCCATGAGCAATATCATTCAGCAACTGAATCAGCTGCCCCAACAGCAAGAAAAAGGACAGATGACCGGCTTTAATCTGGTCACCGTGGTTTATGCCCACCTTGGGGAGATCGCCTTCGGCACCGCACCCGGAGAAGCCACCGTCATGGCCACCCTGCGCACATCAACCAACGAAGCCATGAACCAGCTGATCGAACAGGCAACAGAACTGGTTCAGCAACAAGCCAATGAGCACCAGCTGAGTTTTTCTCTGGAGTGGGATGATGTTTTCCGCGCCAGCGTCAATAGCGACAGCGGTTATCAGAAGGTCAAAAAAGCCTGCGAAGCGACAGGTACACCATTGATCACACCCGAAGAGGGATTCAGATGGTCAGAGGATTTCGGCATCTTCACCGAAGTTGCCCAAGGCGCCATGTTCGCCCTCGGCGCAGGAGACACCAGCCCGCAGTTGCATAACCCGGATTATGACTTTCCGGATGAGCTGATCCCGGTGGGATTTAAACTGTTTCGGGAGATTGTTGAGGGGATTAATGGGTTTACGGATGAAAACAGATAGATGGGAAAATCAATAGACAGATATCCACAGCCCGCTCAAATACGAGTGCTTGTGTATAAATAGTAGATATAGGGAAACGGAGGATAGATTTCAGAGGCCTGAAATGGAGATGGCCCCGCCAGCCACACCCCGGCACACGAGTCGCTCGCTGTGGCTGCTTCCTTCCGGACCTGACCAGGTTCACGAGGTATCGTTGCGGGGGGACCGACAGGGCCACCACTAATTTTGTTTGGTAGCACCTAAACCTGTTTAAGGGCCTGTGCTTTGCCAAACAACGGGCGTAATTCTAGCACTATCAATTAGTTAGGCACAACCATAGATTTTGCTCTTTTCTGAAAAATCCCATCTATACTTGTAAAGTTTATGCGTTAGCAATTTTGGCTTATTTGGCTTCAGCCGGATCAACACCAATAACATGCCATACAGCCACCAAGGCTGACTCAAATGGCGGGCAGGATACCTGAATGGCTTTACCGGAATGGCTTCACTGGGATGATCAACAGCATCGGCTGCTCTTTTTAGGGCAGCCAGCAACCCTCTTCTGGCAACAACCTTCATTGGCCTCCATGATGGTCCCCCTCTATGAAGAGCTGGGAGAAACCTACTTCTCTCTGCTGGTTGCCTACTCAGCCAGCCATCACTCTGAAACAGACTACGAAGTCATTACCCGCTACGACGACGAATCTTTTATCAATGGTCTGCTGCATTGGGGTGAAAAGATTGCCACCGCAGGCTGGGGGGAGATTACCGGAGCCAGTTTTGACGATGCCCTGCCCTCTGCTCAGCTTATTATCAAAAACCCCTGGGAACACCAGCTGTTCCCGGATATGCAGGAAGAACATGCTTTGCCATTTCTCTGCGGTAAACTCTCCGGAATCTTTAGCCTGCATCTGCAGCGTAATATGCGGGCACGGGTTTCCAGCCTGGAAATCTTAGGGAACGAGTGTCTTGCTCGTGTGAGAATTGCGCCCTCAAACATTACCTTACAGGCCGAACTTCAGACACTGGCAGAGACAGAAGGCTTTACCCGGGTCGAAAAACTGCAGTTTATGAATCAACAGCTCACTCAAAAGAATATCGAACTGGAAGCCAGTAATCGCCGCTTATCAGAACTCGCCACCCTGGATGCTCTGACCGGTATGGCCAACCGCCGATACTTTATGGAACTGACAGAGCGCGAGTTCAACGTTTGCCGCCGTTACCGCTATACCTCCAGCATGCTGATGCTGGATATCGACTTCTTTAAAGAGATTAACGATCAATATGGCCATCTGGCGGGAGATGAGGTGCTAAAGGGCATCGCTGAGATATGCAAAGAACTACTCCGTAAAACAGACTTTTGTGGTCGCTTCGGTGGTGAGGAATTTCTGATTATGCTGCCTCATACCGATCTGGACGGCGCCTGTGTGATCGGCCAGCGTCTGGGACTACGCATCAGTCAACTGGTCACCCCCTATGAAGAGCACAAACTGCAGGTCACGATCAGTATGGGGGTCAGTTCCTACAAGTCGACTGATCAGGTATTAGACAGCTGGCTTAAGCGAGTGGACGATGCTCTTTATGACGCTAAACATCAGGGCCGTAATCAATTGATCTGCCGACCGTGATTTTCATCACAAATGCCAGACAGATCTGCTTTTTTAGCGCCACAAAGAGGGATTTTATCTTTTTTCGGTTTTCGTTGATTTTTTTATTGACGCTGGTTTTTACCGACATAGAATGCCGCATCTTTTCTGCGCCCCACCCTGTCATAAACATTTCGTATACCCGGGAATTGTTGAGACACGCTCTTTATCTGAGGCGCATTAAACCGTAGAGTCATCTAATCTGTAATTCAGGATGAACTCCCGCTGTAAGGAAAAAAAATGACAGAACATCACACCAAAAAAAGTATCGTCGGTTGGCGCGAAGCGATTGCAGTTCCCTCTTTGGGCGTGGAAGAAGTGATCGCTAAAGTGGATACCGGTGCCCGCACATCGGCAATACATGCTTTTTTTGTTGAACCCTTCACAGGCAAAGATGGCCGCGACTGGGTTCGCTTCGGGCTGCACCCGCTAAGAAAAAAGCAGGAGCCGGAACTGATTGTAGAGGCTCCGATCAAAGATCGTCGTGCTGTCAGCGATTCTGGCGGTCACACCGAAGAGCGCTATGTTATCGAAACCGAACTGCATGTAGGCGATGTTAAAGTGATGGCTGAAGTTACCCTCACCGATCGCGAAACCATGGCATACCGCATGCTGCTGGGCCGAACAGCTCTGAGAGGGCACTTTATTGTTGATTCAGATCTCTCCTACGCCTGTTCAGAGCCTAAGTTACACCCTAAGGACTAACGCGGCTGCAGATACCCTCTCTACTGATGTTGAAAGCCCTTAGCCTGACAGAACAACCAGTCTCCAGCCGGAAATAACAAGGGAAGCCCCCTGACTCGGCTGCCATTTTAAACGCCCTTTCACCCATATATACCTTGTGTCTCAAAGGGCGGTATCAAACACGATATTCAAATTGTAAAAGGAAGCCCCATGAAAATCGGCATCTTGTCCCGCAACGCAAATCTATACTCCACCCGCCGCCTGGTGGAAGCCTGTGAACAACGTGGTCATGAAGTCCAGGTCATTGACACCCTGAAGTGCTACATGGATATCACCTCATCCTCTCCGGCGGTTTGGTATCAGGGTGAAAAACTGGAAGGCTTCGATGCCATCATTCCTCGTATCGGTGCATCGGTAACCCAATATGGTCTGTCGGTCATCCGTCAGTTTGAGATGATGGGTGCTTATACCCTGACAGAATCCATCGCACTGGGTCGCTCCCGTGACAAACTACGCTCTCTGCAACTCTTGTCCCGCAAGGGCGTAGGTATGCCAAAAACCGGTTTTGCCCATAGTGTTGATAACACCAAAGAGCTGATCGATCTGGTTGGTGGTGCCCCTTTGGTGATTAAGCTGACCGAAGGTACTCAGGGTAAAGGCGTTGTGCTGGCTGAAACCCGCAAAGCGGCAGAAAGTGTGATCGACGCCTTCCGTGAACTGGAAGCTGATATTCTGGTACAGGAATTTATCAAGGAAGCCGGTGGCTCTGATGTGCGTTGTCTGGTGATCGGCAAGAAAGTAGTGGCCGCTATGGAGCGTACCGCTGCTGAAGGCGAATTCCGCTCCAACCTGCACAGAGGCGGTACCGCCCAGCTAACCAAGCTAACACCCGATGAACGCGCAACAGCAATCAAAGCGGCGCAATGCATGGGGTTGAATATCGCAGGTGTCGACCTGCTGCGTTCGAACCGTGGACCTCTGGTGATGGAAGTTAACTCTTCTCCGGGCCTTGAAGGTATCGAAAACGCCACCAAGAAGGATGTGGCCACCCTGATTATTGAATTTATCGAACTGAACGCCAAGCCCAACAGCACCAAAACCCGCGGAAAAGGCTAACAGCAAGGCTCAGGCAGTTCGCTCTGCCTGAGCCTTAATCATTCAGAAACATCAAAGCAATACCGATCTAAATAAGAAGAATCAGGCCAAAAGCCTGCCGGAAAACGCTCACTCGGAGCCTAATGCATGAAAGCGACACCTCTGGAAATCAATGGAGTGACCATTCTTCCCGGTCAACGCCGCACACTGAAAATCCCTATTGCAGCAATGGTCACCAACGCTGATGTCAACCTCACTATTCAGGTCATTCACGGTAAAAAGCCAGGCCCAGTACTGTTGGTCAGTGCCGCCATCCACGGTGATGAGATTAACGGTGTTGAGGTCATCCGCCGCCTGCTGAAACTGCGCCAGCTATCCAGCCTGTCCGGAACACTGATTGTTGTCCCTATCGTCAATATTCACGGTTTTGTCGCCCACAGTCGCTATCTGCCCGACGGCCGTGACCTGAACCGCAGCTTTCCGGGATCACCCAAAGGATCTTTGGCCGGACGCATGGCCTACAGCTTTATTGAACAGGTTGTCAGCCATGCCACCCACGGTATCGACCTGCATACCGGAGCACGTCACAGAGCTAACCTGCCTCAGATCCGCTTTGACCCCACGAATGAGACCTGCACAGAGATGGCCCGCGCCTTTGGCCTACCGGTTATTCTGCACTCCGAGTGCAAAGAAGGTACCTTCCGAAAAGCGGCAGCAGATAAAGGCATCCCGATTATTCTCTACGAAGCCGGGGAAGCGCTGCGCTTTGATGAGGTCTGCATCCGCGCCGGAATGAACGGTATCGTTAACGTGATGCGCCAGCTGGGTATGATTCGTAAAGTTCGCCGTAAAAAAGAACCACAGGAACCCACCGTTGCCCTGAACTCTATCTGGGTGCGCTCACCCACCAGCGGCATCCTGCGAACGCTGCTACCACTGGGAGCACGCACCACCAAGGGCAGTGTTATCGCTCTGGTTGCCGATCCGATGGGCGAGTTTGAGGTGGAAGTTATCGCGCCCTGCGACGGTATCGTGATTGGCCGGGTCAACCTGCCGCTGGTGCACGAAGGAGAAGCCCTGTTCCATATCGCCCGCTTTAAAGAAGACACCAGCGATATTGTGGATCAGGTAGAAGCCTGGTCAGAAGAGCTGGAACCGGACACCCCGATGGAGCCGCCTTCTCAGCCGGACATCGCACCAATTATTACCTAAAGGCAAGCGCCTAAGGTACTATGAACCAAAGACCGCAAGCCATTGGCACGCGGTTTTTTCAATCTACCTCAACCCACTTCAGTGCAAATAGCTCCCTTCCGATTCCTCATCGTCACTATCCGGGCCTTCGGGATAGGTGATGACGCCCATGTTCTGGCAATCACTCACCAGCTGCCGGGTGTACTCCATCACATTGAGCAGGAAATGACGGAACTGGCTGAAGGAAACACCGGCGCGGGTGTGCAGGGTATCCATCATGATCAGTTTTGGCAGGGCTTCGTCGCTGACTTCTACAAACACTTTCAGATGCGGAAATGCCATATTGATTCGCCCCATCTCGATGGTCAGAGGCAACAGTGCGGTTGGCCGTAGCTCGACCTCTGTAGTGAGCACTAAATGGTCCGCCTCAACAAAGATCCGGCTGTCCAGTACTCCATCCAGCTGCTGCAGATCCGTCAGATGCAGACCATCACAGTGCTCACAGATGTAGTTGGTGGTTGAACCTTCGTTTAACCAGCGCCTGACCTGGTCACTGTCAGGTACAAATAGGGGTTCCATAATATCCTCGATAAGTCTTTATAAGACCGAGTCGTTTGATCTGTTTTATCTCTTGTTTTCATTATAACGAGCTGCCCGAGCTACGCATAGGAAAGACACGGCTAAGTCATCGCTACCACTGGATTTTTCCGGTGCCTGCTATTTCCCGGCCGATCAGCTAACTGATTACTGCCCGACCATGTCATCACCCCGCTATCACAATTCTGCCCGCCGTGGTTTTTATGAACAAAATGCCCTTTAAGAAATAAAAAGCCTTTAAGTTCATAAACTTCTGCTTTGTCACCTCGTTAACTAAGGTTCATGGCATGTTCAACTTGCCATGAACAGATCTGAAGAAGGTCACTGGCGGGCAGCACCGCCGGAAACAACCAAAGCGTCCATCACATTATTAGATGCGTTAACTGAAAAGAACCCCGATAAAAATAATCAACGAGGTCACCATCATGAAAACCAATCAATCATTCACCCGTCGCTCTTTTTCACGGAGAGCGCTGCTGAAAATGGCTGCGGCCGTTGCGTTCACAGGCGCACTGTCTCTGCCTCTGTCGGTTAATGCCGCACAGGCTCAGGTTGAGAGCATTCACTTTCTGGTGCCTGGTGGCGCTGGTGGTGGCTGGGATGGCACAGCACGCGGTACCGGTGAAGCGCTGAAAAAATCCGGTCTGGTGAACAAGGTTTCCTTCCAGAACCTGTCCGGTGGCGGCGGTGGTAAAGCGATCGCTTACCTGATCGAAACCGCAGCACAGCAAAAAGATACTCTGATGGTGAACTCAACACCGATCGTTATCCGTTCTCTGACCGGTGTTTTCCCACAGTCTTTCCGTGATCTGACGCCGGTAGCCGGTACGATTGCCGACTACGGTGCTTTGGTCGTGCGTAACGACAGCCCATACAACCACTGGGATGACGTGATCGCGGATTACCGTGAAAACCCACGTAAAGTGAAATTTGCCGGTGGTTCTACCCGGGGCAGCATGGACCATCTGGTACCTGCAGCAGCGATTAAAGAAGAAGGTTTTGATCCACGCTCCCTACGCTACATCGCCTACGATGCAGGCGGTAAAGCGATGGCGGGCCTGCTGTCCGGTGAAGCGGATCTGCTGTCCACAGGTCTCGGTGAAGCACTGGAAATGGCAAAAGCCGGTCAGGTTCGTATTCTGGCGACCACGGCACCAAAACGTACACCTGATGCGCCAAACGTTCCGACTCTGAAAGAGATGGGCAACAACACCGTATTTGCCAACTGGCGTGGTTTCTTTGGTGCGCCGGGTATGAGCGATGCCAAACGTGATGAGCTGGCGAAAGTGCTGGGTGATATGTACAACACTGAAGCCTGGGAAACGGTTCGCTCCCGCAACGGCTGGGTTAACGACTACAAGCCGACCACTGAGTTTGTCACCTTCCTGGAAGCACAGGAAGAGCAGGTAGGTAGTCTGATGCGTGAACTGGGCTTCCTGAAGTAAGCACAGCACACCCTGAGCGAACAGCGGTGGTAACCGAGCCTGATCAGGTTCCGGTCACCACCGTTACCACTACGATCTCAAACACACCTCAGGTACTGCGCCAAGTACTGCACTAAGTACTACAGCCCGCTACGGCTGCAGCAACCACCTCAGGTCTGTTTCTATCTGATTTGAATTCAATATCTTTTCCGGGGGCTTTCGTCTTCGGCTGGAGTTCGTCATGTCTAACCATCAGACACCTTCAAAACCTGTGACCTCTGTATCGACGTCATCCTTATCTTTGAACAAGGATCTGATCGGCGGCCTGATTTTTCTGGCGCTGTCGATCGGCTACGGGTTATCAGCTCAGCTGATCCCGTATTTCCCCGGTGATGAATATGAACCGTTTACAGCACGTACCCTACCTTATGTTCTGTCTGTTCTGGGTACGGTGCTGTCTTTTTCGCTGGTGATCAACGCACTGCGCGAACAGCAAAAAAACAAACAACAGGCAAGCGACGAGCTGGCGGTTCCGACCCTGACGCCTGCATTGGGCTACGACTGGTCAACGGTGATCAAGCTGCTGGCCATTATGGTGATCTACGCCATGGGGCTTAAGTGGATGGGTTTTGTGATCGCCACCACCTTCTTCCTGTTTACCGGTTTCTGGGTACTGGGTGAACGACGCAAAAAGATCCTGTTTGGTGCGTCACTGCCTTTTGTACTGGTGTTCTGGTTTGCACTGACACAACTGCTGGATATCTATCTGGCTCCGGGCCAGCTGTTTGCCCTGATCGGTTTCGGAGGTTAATCCCATGTTAGACGGTATCTTAACGGGTCTGGGCACCGCCGTAATGCCCATGAATCTGCTGATGGTTTTCGTCGGCTGCTTTGTCGGTACCTTTATCGGCATGTTACCGGGTCTTGGCCCTATTTCGGCCATCGCCCTGATGATTCCTATTACCTATGGTCTGGAACCTTCCTCGGGCATCATTCTGATGGCCGGTGTTTACTACGGTGCGATCTTTGGCGGTTCAACCTCCTCCATTCTGATCAACGCACCGGGTTGTTCCAGTACCGTAGTTACCGCGTTTGACGGTTACCCGCTGGCTCAGAAGGGTCAGGCAGGTAAAGCATTAGCACTGGCGGCTTATGCGTCCTTCACCGGCGGTACTATTTCAGCCATTTTCCTTTTAGTCGCAGCACCGGCTCTGGCCAGCGTGTCCCTGAGCTTTCAGTCAGCAGATTACTTTGCCCTGATGGTTCTTGGCCTGACCGCTGTTGCGGCCTTTTCTGGCAAAGGTCAGGTGATAAAAGCGCTTTTGATGACGGTTCTGGGTCTGATGATCTCAACCGTGGGCACCGACCGCTCTACCGGTGTTGAGCGTTTCACCTTCGGCAATATCGATCTGATGGACGGTATCAGCTTCCTGCTGCTGGCGATGGCTACCTTTGCTCTGGCAGAAGTCGTGATGGCCGTACTGAAGCGTGATCACCTGAAAGAGGAAGAGAACGAAACCGATTCCAGCCAGATCGGCAGCATGGCCGTGACCAAAGAGGAAGTGAAAGAGGTTGCTCCAACGGCGCTGCGCTCTTCGGTTCTGGGCTTTATCGTGGGCGTTCTGCCGGGTGCCGGTGCGACCATCGCGGCCTTCCTGGCTTACGGTATGGAACGTAACCTCGCCAGTGCGAAAGAGAAACTGAAGTTTGGTTTTGGTTCTTTGCGCGGTCTGGTTGCCCCTGAAGCGGCTAACAACGCCTCATCATCCGGCTCTTTTGTACCGCTTCTGACACTGGGTATTCCGGGTTCCGGTACCACCGCCATCATGCTGGGTGCCCTGATCGCTTACGGTATTCAGCCGGGCCCACGCATGATGATCGACAACCCGGACGTGTTCTGGTCGGTGATTGTGTCTATGTACATCGGCAACATCGTACTGCTGATTCTGAACCTGCCGCTGATTCCGTATATCTCTAAGCTGCTGATGATTCCACGTACCGTACTGGTGCCGATGATTCTCTTCTTTGCGATTACCGGTGTGTATCTGGTCTCATTCAACACCTTCGATATCGTCATGATGGTGGCGTTCTGTATGGCGGCGATCGGTCTGCGTATGCTGAACTTCCCGATGGCACCTCTACTGCTGGGCTTTGTTCTGGGTGGTCTGATGGAGAACAATCTGCGTCGCGCTCTGATGATCTCTGACGGCAGCCTCTCCTTCCTGTGGGAACGTCCGATTACGCTGGTCATTGTCTGCATTACCGTACTGGTTCTGGCGGCTCCGATTGTTCAGATGCTGCTGCAGAAAAAACGTGACAAAGCGGCTCTTAACGCTGACACAAACAGCGGCACAGAGAAAACCGCCTGATCAGTAAAAAAGAACAGGAACGAGAGGAAACAAATCATTATTTTTCGGTGATTTAGCAAGGCTCAGGAACTTTTATCAGCCAGAGCATCTAAATGACCGTTGCCCACCTGAACGGATCTCTCATCGGGTGGGTATACATTCGGAATGGGTCGAGCATTCGTGCTCACTATTTAGCCGGTATCCTGTAGGGGAATACCGGCTTTTTTTGTTTCGGGGATTCTGAAAAGGGGATGGCCGGAGGGGGCTGCTCAGCGGTTCGATTTTCGGCGATAGCGACGCTCAGGCCGGCCCACTGTGCCGTAGCTGATATCCGCTTCCAGCTGTTCACAGCTGACCAGATATTCCAGATAACGACGGGCGGTGGTTCGGCTGACGCCCACCAGCTGCCCCAGTGTCTCGGCGTTAACCGCTTCGGTCACGTCCGTGTCAAAAGCTGCCACGATCTTATCCAAAGTCAGGGCATCAATCCCCTTGGGCAGATTCTTATGGCGGGTCCCTGAGTCCGCAGCAGGCTCAGAGGCAGAGGCATCGCCCATACCGTCAGCCGTCGGCGCAGCATCATTACGCGGCATCAGCTGATCCACATCCTGTTGTGCCAGACTGGAATCCTGCTGAACCAGTGCTTCCAGCTGCTGCCGGTGGCGGCTGTAGTTCTGCAGTGCCGCCTGTAAACGGTCAAACACCAGCGGCTTAAGGATGTAATCAAAAACCCCGCCACGCAGGGCGGCCTGCAGCGTTGACGCTTCTTTAGCCGCGGTCACCAGAATCACATCGGTAGCCTGATTACGTCCGCGCAGCTCCTGCAGTAACTCAAGGCCGGTGCCTTCCGGGAAATGAATATCCAGCAGGATCAGATCGGGCTGCAGAATCTCCGTCAGATCCCGCGCCTCATCCAGTGTCAGCGCGATGCCCTCGACCTCAAAACCCGGAATCTTTTCGATAAAACGCTGCTGAATCTCAGCGATGCGCCGGTCATCCTCTGCGATCACGATGCGGTAGGATGCTGTGGGTGTATTAGCGGCCTGTGTCATAAGTTAACCATCGCTCTGTTGTTATTTTAAAAGCGGTTCATTATATCGCTTAGGCTTGTTAATCACCTGATTTCATTCGCCAAATTCGGCATGAATCCGTATCAGTAAGACAGCCGGATAGTAAAACAGCCGGATCAACCCTTAGGCTGCTTCGGAATATAAACCACAGCACGGGTACCTTTCGGCTCAAGAGGTTCCAGGGCGATCTCCCCCTGCAGACGCTTCAGCGCCTGTGCCACCAGATAAAGTCCATAGCCATGATTCTCACCGGGTTTACTGCTCACACCTTTGCCAAACAGAGCATCGGCGGTTTGAGGATCAACGCCGTCCCCTTCATCCTCGACTTCAAAGATCAGATCATTGCCCAGATCCGTCATCGACAGACGGATATGCTTGGCATGTCCGGCATCCAGCGAGGCATCCATGGCGTTATCCAGCAGATTAGCCAAAATCGTCACCAGCAGTTCCCGGGGCAGATGATCCGGCAGATCCTGCATCTCACTTTCCGGGTCGATCTCCAGCGTCAGCCCCAACTCCCGGGCGCGGTTATATTTACCCAGAATACAGCCGGACAGCACCGGATCCGGCACGGCGGTGAGCAAAAAGTGCAGCAGGGTCTGATGATCCCGGGTTTCCTGCCCGATCAGGTCTATCGCCTGATCGGTTGCGCCAATCTGAATCAGACCGGCAATGGTATGCAGCTTGTTGGAGTATTCATGTGCCTGACTGCGCAGGGTATCCGCGTAGATCTGCATACGGTTCAGCTGATCGGTCAGTCGATCCAGCTCATCTTTACGCCGGAAACTGGATACCGCGCCGATCACCTTCCTGGGATAGCCCCGGACACCACTCTGAAACAGAGGGATCCGGTTCACCAGAACCCGGTGACCACCAATAATATCTTCTTTATCCAGCAAGGGTTTGCCGGATTGCATCACCTGCAGCAGGTCACTGTTAGGCTGAAACTCACGGATATTGCGCCCCTGCATACTCTCGTTAGGATCTAAACCAAAGATATTAAGCGCGGCTTCATTAAAAGTCGTGACATTGCCTTTGGGATTAATCGCAATGATCCCCTCGCGAACCGATTGCAGGGTCGCATTTCGCTCCTGATAGAGACGGGCGATCTCTTCCGGCTCAAAGCCAAAAATGGCCCGCTTAAAGTAGTCACTGATCAGCTTGGCCAGAAAGAGACTCACCAGAACCGTTGCCGCTGAAAACCACCAGATTCCGGTCTGATAATGCCCGACGACCTGATCGATCTGGTTGAGCATATAGCCAACGGAGATGATGCCGATCACCTTCTGATGCCCATCTTCACGGTCTGAGTCTGCGGTAGAAAAAACAGGCACCTTACCCCGCACCGAGGGCCCAAGACTGCCGACAGCTTTAGAGACATACTCCTCCCCCAACTCCAACGCCCGGGCGTTGTCGCCACCAACCATCTTCTTACCGATCCGGTCTGGCAAGGGGTGAGCATACCGGACACCCTGTTCATCACCCACCACAATAAAACGCGCCCCGATCGCTGAGCGTATCTCTTCCACCAGTGGCTGTATCTTACGGCTGTCGCCCTGCTCAAGCCCCTCGCGTATCTGAGGTAGCCGGGCAACGGCACGGGCAACATCCAGCGCCTGCTGTCCCATTTGAGCTTCCAGTGTACGGGCAATAAAGTTAAGGGATACAGCCCCCATCGCCAGCGTCAGCAGCAGGGCAAAACCACCCAGCAGAATCAGCATCCTGGCTTGCAGATTCAGCCGGAACGAGAAGCTCAGGGATCGGGACAGAGAAAGACGGGCGATGGAAGACACAGATGGCTCCTGTCATTCAAGGGTTAGGTTGAGCCAATAGGGGGCTCTGAATAATCCAAGTATGACAGAAAGTTAACCGGAAAGGCGGACAACAAAAAGGCCAGCAATGCTGGCCTTTCCGGGATCTTTAAGCGAGATCAGAACATCCAGTGACCCAGCGCCCAGGCACCAGCATAACCCAGGGTATAAGCGATCAGCAGCGGCAAAATAAAGCGCACATAGCGACCAAAGGTCAGGGCACCGATTTTGCTCATCATCACGATACCCGCCGCGGAACCGATCACCAGCAGCGAACCGCCGACACCCACGGCGTAGGTCAGCCCCATCCACTCCTGCGTGCTCATCTCGATACCCGCTTTCAGTACTGCGGCCGTCAGGGGGACGTTATCAATACCGGCAGACAATACCCCCATCAGATAGTTAGCCAGCAAAGGCGGCATGATCTCATAGAGTGTGACCAGACTTTCCAGAACACCAATTTCTTTCAGCATGCCAACCAGTAGCAGAATACCCAGGAAGAACAACAGGGTTTCAAATTCAATCACCCGGATGTAATCCATAATGGGATCTTCGTTGTCATCATCGAAGAAACGCGCCACCAGAAACATCAGCGACATACCCGCCAGGAAGGTCAGCATTGGCGGAATGTGGAACAAGGCATTAAAGGCGATCGTCAGCAGAATAGTGCTCAGAAAGACGACCGCGATAATCAGGTCCACCCGACGAATCGGCGTGATCTTCTTCTCAATCACCACATCCCCTTTCAGACCGAAAGAGAGCATCAGCGTCAGGGACACAACACCGATCAGCGCCGGCAGGGAAAGATACAGCAGCTGTAGTACACCGACATGTCCCGACAGGAAAATCATCAGGGTGGTCACATCACCGGTAATCAGCGCGACACCCCCGGAGTTAACCGCAAAAACCACCAGAGCAGCAAAGCGCAGCGTCTTTTTAGCTTCAAGATTAAGGGAGAGAATCAGCGCGGCAGATACCAGCGTCGCGGTGATGTTATCGGCAATAGAGGAGAAGATGAAACAGAACAGGCCGGTCAGCACCAGCAGCATCTTCTCGGAGATCCGCGAGGGCAGGAAGAGATAGATCAGGTTCTGAATCAGCCCTTTTTTGTTCAGGTAGGCAACAAAGGTCATCGCTGCGACCAGAAACAGCCAGAGTTCGGCGATCTCAGAGATACTCTCCGACAGGCCTTCTTCAATGCGGACAAGTCCGGCATCGCTCTCCGGGAAAATAAACATCAAAAGCCAGGAAACCGTTCCCAGAAACAGGGTCACTTTGGCTTTGTTAATATGGATTACTTCTTCAAAAACAACACCTAACAGCGCTAAAAAAGCCAGCGCCAGCAGGACAGTATGCAGCAGTTCGGTCATTGGGGGGCCTTCTTGATTGTTATCTTATTATAACTGCAGGCAAGACCGCCGATTGCGCGCATCCTGAATCGGATGTCTGTAAGACAGGCTCAACAGCGGTCTATGATGCAGTGCGGCAAAATTTTAGGATCCCGATTATAGGCCCAAACACCCGCCAACAGGTATAGGCCTTGCGAGGTATTTTTTAACTGAGGCGACTTTAGGTCCTTTGGATGAAAAATATGAGACTTAAGGATCTGTTTTTAACCCCGCAACGACCCCGTCATAAAACGGCTCCCATGGACAATTCCGACTAAAAAACTATGATATAGACTCAGCCCGTTCAGAGAGAGCTACATTTTGAGCCTTCCCGCAAACTCTCAACCGATCAAGCCCACTGCGTTAGATCAGCTTCAGCTGATCAATCATTATCGGCAACTACCGGAACATCACTACCAGTCTCTGACACCATCACCACTGAAGGCCCCCTGGCTGGTCAGCGCCAATCACGATGTCGCTAAAAAACTGGGGTTGGACCTGAACACCCTGGATCCCCGGAGACTGGCAGAATATGTCGGTGGTCAGAGACTGTTCAGCGGCAGTAAGCCTTTGGCGATGAAATACACGGGACACCAGTTTGGCGTCTACAACCCTCAACTGGGGGATGGTCGCGGCCTGTTGCTGGGCGAACATAAAGGCCCGGATGGCATACTGCGGGACCTTCACCTCAAAGGTGCCGGAAAAACAGCCTACTCACGCTTTGGCGATGGCCGGGCCGTTTTGCACTCCAGCATTCGGGAATATCTGGCCAGTGCAGCGATGACCGGCCTGGGGATTCCGACGACTGAAGCGCTCTGTGTGGTCGGTTCCCCGGAGACGGTATTACGGGAGGGCTTTCCGGAACCTTGCGCAACGCTGTTACGAGTAACCCCCTGCCATATCCGGTTCGGCCACTTTGAACATCTTTACCACAAGCGTCGATTCGACGAACTCGCTCAGCTCACTGACTATGTCATCAAGCGCTATTTCCCTGAATTAGTAAAAACCGATAACCCACCTTTGGGGCTGATACGCAACGTGATCCGGCTCAGCGCTACCTTGGTTGCTCGATGGCAGGCCTACGGTTTTGTTCACGGCGTCATGAATACCGACAATATGTCGATCATTGGTGAGACCTTTGATTATGGACCCTTCCAGTTTATGGACCACTTTAAAGCGGATCAGGTCAGCAACCACTCTGACCATCAGGGTCGCTACGCCTTTAAACATCAGCCTGAGGTGATGCACTGGAATCTGATTTGTCTGGCACAGTGCTTTATGCCATTGGTATCCCGTGAGGAAAAAGTTGCTCAGTCATTACTGGAAAAAGAGCTGGAAGGCTTCACAGAGATCTATGAGCAGGAATACCTGACACTGATGCGTCGGCGTTTGGGCTTACGCAGTTATTCACAACAGTCCGAAGATGAAACCGACAAGCAACTGATCAAAGACCTCTGGCAACTATTAGAAGTGCAAAAAACTGACATCATCCTCTTCTTCCGACTTTTGAGTGAAACCCCAGCCATAAAACAAGGTGAAAAACTGGCAGGTATCTGCACCTATCCCTCAGCCTTTGAGCTTTGGCTAAAGCAGTATCATCAGCGCCTTGTACAAGAACAAGAACAAGAACAAGAACAAGAACAAGAACAAGAATTAGAAAAACAGCGCCTGTCTGAGATGCAAAACGTGAACCCGGTTTACCTGTTGCGTAATTATATGGCGCAGGAAGCGATCACACAGGCTCATCAGGGTGACATAACGCGGATAAATGAACTTCTGATCCTGCTGAGAGAGCCTTTTCGCTACCATCCGCAACGGCCTGAATATGCAGGACAGCCTCCTGACCGGGCAGCGAAAGTCTGCCTGAGCTGCTCCTCCTGAGGGCAGTCTTCTACCTTGCTAACCTGCCTCAAAAAAGGAACCGGCCATATTTTGATACATTAATAATAAATGTTAATCTTTCGTCCAAGAGGATGCGTTATTATTATGCTCAGTTCCTGTTATGGGAGTCTTCCGGTGTTTAACCCGCAGCACCATCACTTCGGTCTTCAGAAATAGCCAGGAGAAGCAATGGAATCCCCGAAAGTCAGCCAGATGCTGTCTCCTCAACTGATCACGGTTTCACCGCAAGAAGATATCTCCGCCGTACTCCAGCTAATGCAGCAGGAAAAAAGCAGCTGCGTCGTTGTCATCTCGAAAGATCAGAAGCCACTCGGAATCTTTACCGAACATCATCTGATTCATCAGCTGGCCCAAAGCCAGCAGCTCAAAGGCTCAATTCAAGAGTATGCCCATGATGCCATTGTCATCAGTGAGCAGATGCATCGCAACGATGCCTTTATTCTGATGAATGATCATCAGGTTAGTCACCTGGTCGTCGTTAATGACGCTGGAGATATCATGGGTGTTGTCTGCAACAAAGATTTCACCAACCACTTTCTGCATATGCCCGTGGCAATCAACCTGAAAGTTCAACAGGTGATGAACCGCCAAGTGGTTACTCTTGCTGCTAAAGACAGCCTGCAACAAGCTTTGTACGCCATGGACAAAGCGCATATCAGTTCTATTGTGGTGACTGAAGACGATCGGGCTATTGGCATTATCAGTGAAAGAGATCTGGTACAGCTGGCACTGGAACACACGCAACTATCCCATACCCGCTTTATGATGTGATGCACACCCCTGTGCTGAGCGTTGAAAGTGACTGCCTTATTCTGACCGCTCTGCAGCGTATGGATCAGTATAAAGTGCGCCGCTTTATCGTGACGGATACAGACCAAAAGATCTGCGGCATCATCACACATCATGATATCAGTCGCGCGATTCAGATGAGCTACGTGGACTATCTCGAAGCTGAACTACAGAGTCGCGAGGACAAGTTCAGTTTATTAAAAAGCCAGCTAGAAAAAGTCGATCAGAAATCGCTGCTCACAACACTGATGGATCAGGTAAGAGATGGTATTTACATTCTGTCGGCCAATAGTCTGAATGTAGTGGATGTCAACCGGCAAGCCTGCCAGCAAACCGGATTCAGCCGGGAAGAGCTTATCGGTAAGCATCTGACAGATATATCCAGCTATGCGGTAAATATTAGCCCTGAAGGCATGAAAGAGCAGTTGAAAGCCCATCAATCACTATTCTTTCACACTGAACATAAAATCAAGCATGGCGGTATGCTCCCGGTAGAGGTCAACACCAATCTGGTTCAGCTGGGTGATGATGATTACTTTGTCGCCTCTGCCCGGGATATTTCCGAGCGACTTCGTATAGAAGAAAACCTGAGGGAACGGGAGGAAACCTACCGCAGTGTGATTGAAACCTCGATGGATGGTTTCTGGATCGTCGACGCAGAAGGCAAAATTCTGGAAGTGAATCAGGCCTACTGCGATATGGTGGGCTATAGCGAAAACGAAATTCTGCAAATGACTATTTATGATCTGAGCAATGAAGACACAGATCAAATCAAAAAGCACATTGCAGAAATATCTCGTCAGGGACGGGGGTTATTTGAGACCTCTCATCGCTGTAAAGATGGCCACCTCATTGATGTCGAAGTCAAAACCTCATATTGGCCCCATCGGGGTGGTCGCTTTTTTGTTCATCTGAAAGATATCACTCAAAGCAAACAGAACGAACTTCGCCTAAAACAGGCTGCTGCTGTTTTTGAAAATACAAACGAAGCCGTCATGGTTGTCAGTGCCCGTTTAAAAATTCAACGGGTGAATAAAGCCTTCTGCAATATGACAGGTTATACCGAGGAACAGGTTCTGGGACTCTCCCCGGCCATTCTTCAGTCTGAAGAGCAGGATCGTCGCTTCTATAAAGCGATGTGGCACAGTATCAGAACCTATGGCCACTGGCAGGGTGAACTCATCAGTCGACGGGCCGATGGCAGCACCTACCCGGAGCTACTTAACATCAGTGTCGTTTGGGACCACAAGGGTCAAATTAATCACTACGTAGGCGTTTTTGCTGACCTTTCCGAGCAACGGGAATCCGAAAGCCGACTGATGTTTTTGGATTATCACGATCCTCTGACGGGCCTGGCTAACCGTAAAAACCTAATGATGCGCACTGATCACGCTATCCGACAGCTACCTAAAGAGAAACATCAGGTCGCTCTGATTGTGATCGGGCTCGACCGTTTCAAGAATGTTAACGACAGTTACGGCCATAGCAGCGGAGACGAACTACTACGCCATATAGCTCGCATGCTGAATCAGAAAGTGCCCGAGGCGGATACCGTCTGTCGCTTGGGTGGCGATGAGTTCGCACTGCTGTTTGATCATCTCTCCGATACCGATGAACTTATTCGTATTGCGAACAACCTGATTCGACACATTAGCCAACTCTGGAAGTTGTCTGATAACCGTACGGTGAAACTAGGTGCCAGCATGGGTATCAGCCTGGCACCTCAAAACGGGATGGATGCCGATACGCTTTTACAACATGCGGACGCAGCCCTTTTTCAGGCGAAAAATGAGGGGCGCTCAAGGCTACGCTTCTTCTCTGATGAGCTGACAGAAAATGCCCGTAAACGTCTTGAGCTGGAAACCAGCATGCATACGGCACTGCTTCAGAATCAGCTTGAGGTTTATTATCAGCCCCAGGTGGATATTCTCAGTCAGGAGATCATGGGCGCAGAAGCTCTGGTACGTTGGCACCATCCGATTGACGGCCTGATTCCACCAACCAATTTTATCCCTCAGTGCGAAGAAAACGGCCTGATTCATGAGATCGGCCTAAAGGTACTGGAACAAACCTGTCGTCAGGGCAAAGCCTGGCTCGATGCCGGTTTTGAACCGCTTCAACTGGCTGTTAACCTCTCACCGGTTCAACTGCGCAACCCGGAACTGTATGTCCACATTACCCGAATATTACTGGAAACAGGCTTCCCACCGCAGCATCTGGAACTGGAGCTGACGGAAAGCAGCCTGATGGGCAATCCGGAGCAGCCGATGAAACTGCTGAACCAACTGAAAGATATCGGCATTAAGCTTGCCATCGATGATTTTGGTACCGGTTACTCCTCCTTCACTCAGCTGAAACAGTTGCCCCTAGATCTGTTAAAGATTGATAAAAGCTTTATTGATGAGATCGATCAGAATCAGGATGATTTTGAAATTGTCGCAGCGATCACAGCGATGGGTCAGGCGCTGGGTTTAAAAGTGTTAGCCGAAGGGGTGGAAACAAAACATCAGCTTCATGCTCTGGCAGATCTAAAGTGTGACCGCTATCAGGGTTACCTGCTCAGTAAACCTGTCCCGGCAGACATATTTACGGCTCTGAGACTGCGCCATAAAACAGAGCACGGTATTAACTTTTCGATTTAGCCTATCTCATTCAAATCAGCTAAAACAAAAAAACGGAACGCCAGGTTCCGTTTTTTGTACTCACACGCTTTCCATTGCTATTGATTAAACCTTCAGGCGACTTAGCTGGTCATCCAGTAATCCCACAACCAGCGTTAACTCCTGACGCACGCCATCAATGGTCTGAGCCTGATCATGAAGATCTTTAGCGGTATCACCAATGCCCACAACGCTCCGACTGATTTCAGCATTAACCTGGCTCTGCTCTTCAGCCGCTGATGCAACCTGCACCGTATTATCAGCAATCAGATTCACCTGAGCCGCCAGCTCTTTCAGGCTCTCAACACTATCGGCAATACTCCGCGTTGTCTCTTCAGAACGGCTGCGGTTGGCTTCGATCTGCTCTACCGCCTCACTCACATTGCTTTGCAGCCGTTTTACCAGCTCGTTGATCTCTTCTGTAGACTTCTGAGTGTTTGCTGCAAGAGTTCGCACTTCATCAGCAACCACTGCAAAACCCCGGCCCTGATCACCTGCCCGAGCGGCTTCAATAGCGGCATTCAGTGCCAACAGATTCGTTTGTTCTGCAATATCAGAGATCGTGCTGACAATCTGATTAATATCTTCACTGCGTGCCGATACGCGGGTAATGCGCTCGCTGTTTTCAGCCATCGCCTGAGCAATTGTCTGCACCTGCAGTACACTGTGATCAAAGCTGGACTGGGTGTTCTGCAGAATTTTCTCAGAAACCTGAGTCCCTTCAGCACTGGTCGATGCCAGGCGAGCAACTTCAGCACTGGTCGATGCCATCTCTTCCATGGCCGTGGCCACACTGTCGGTTTCTGCGGTCTGCCGGGCGATCGTCTCTGTGGTTATCGTAGTTGCTTCACTCAACAGGTTTGTCTGTTTCTGTACCTGCAGACTTTGCTCCTGCAGTGCAAGGATCATCTCACGCAAGCGAGCGATAAACTGATTAATACCCTGGCTGATTTCGATCAGCTCTCGATGATTTTCAATGTTCAGTGTCTGGGTCAGATCACCATCAGCACTGCTCAGATTAAATACCCGCTCCCGCATCTGGTTAAGAGGTCGGGTAATACTGCCCACAAAAATAATGATAGCGGCAGCAGCAACGCCAAGAATCACAAAAGAAAGTATCAACTGAGTGCCGAGTGTATTACGGACATCTTCTTTGAGTTCCGCCTTAAGCTGGTTAACGCCGGCAAAAGCAACCGATTCCGGAACCGTCAATACGAGATGCCAGTCGATATCCGGTGCCTCAATATGAATAGGCTGATCAATAACCAGCAACTGATTAAATTCAAAAACACCGTCATTTTTATTTTCTAAGATCTGCGCAAAGCTCTGATCAGCTTCACTTAATGGACGGGATAGTTTCTGAGCATACTGGCTACTGGCTACGATTCTTTTCTTTCCTGTAATCAGGTGCAGCTGAGCCTTACCGTCAAACAGCTTAGCGGACATCTCTTTCATCAGTTTCTGCAACACAGGCAGGTTGATATCAGAACCTGCAACACCGACAAAGCGCCCATCACGCTTCAGGGCTGTTACCAGACTTGTCATCAGCACCTCATTGCCCGGCTCGATCTCATACAGGTACGGCTCAACAATGCAACTCTTACCTGTCTCATAACTGCAGAGATACCACTCAGACTCACGATCACCCAGCTCATTAGGAGTCGTGGAATATTTTGCCTGAGGATCTTCTGTTACATAGTGAGTCAGGGTGTCGCCTTCACGAACCCAATAAGTTTCCAGTGTGCCGATATGTGTCGTGTGATCACCGGTCCCCATCATCGTCTCATCACTTCCGTCATAACCATTTTTTTCAAACTGAATATAAGCGGAACTGACCAAAGGATTAGCCTCGAGAGACTGTCGGGCTAACACCTGCACTTCATCGCGACTCAGGCGCTTATCGGGGTCATTCAAACCTGCAGATACAATACGATTCATCGTAACCGCCGTATCAAAAGCCCGGTTCATATAACTGCCAACATCACTGGCTACGCGAAAAGATGCCTGCTCAAGAATGTCATGAACACGTTCACGACTGGATATGGATATCTGACCAATAACTTCCTGTGAGGTATGCTTCATCGCATTCGTACCAACCCAGGACATACCACCAAGTGCGATCATCAGAAGCAAGAGAGAGAACAGAAGAAGCTTATTACGCAATGACCATGTTTTCATAGATTAAAATCTCATCAATTATCAAATTGAGCAGTCCATGCACCAAGGCTGCATAAGCGGCTCTGAACCCGAATAATCCTGCCCGGATTGCTTTTATGGTTGTTCAACACCCAATTAAACAGGCTAATCAAGTTAACTGTAGCTGGATAATCCTAAGATACATAATCTTACATAAGACAAGCAAGATATAAATCATGCCAACATGTTTTAAAGCAACCCAAGCTAACGCCAGCAACTCAATCAGTCGGATGCCTGAGGTTTCATGGACTCACTGATGCTTGAAAGTTGCTGAAAATCAGTTAGCTCAAGACTATTCGAAAAATTTCCACATTATATTAAGACAAAATTATTAATCTTTTGTGACATCGTTCATGGCACCGAAAAATATAAAATGCTAGTTTCTAAAAAGTTTAGTGAGGCTAATAAAAATGGACAAAATAAGACTTAAACCAATCGATATAGAACATGAAATATCAAAAGAATATTTCAAGAAAAACTATCTGAAAGCGAACAAGCCCGTTATATTGAAAGATTTCAGTCGCAATTGGGACGCCTTAGATAAATGGGATTACGAATACCTTAAGAAAGGGTGCGGTCAGGTCGAGGTTCCCCTATACGATGAAGCCTTTGCGAATAGTGATAACGATTATTTGCAGGAATCAAAAAAAATGAAATTCGGGGAATATCTAAATTTAATTGAAAATAAACCGACAAAGCTAAGAATGTTTCTTTTCAATGTCATAAAGTACATGCCCTGTTTAAAAAATGACTTCAGCTTCCCTGACCTTGGTGTGAAATATATTAAATCACATCCATTTTTATTTGTTGGCGGGCGTGATGCATATGTGGACATACATTACGATCTGGATCATAGCCATGTATTTCTGACTCAAATAAAGGGTAAAAAAAAGGTGATTCTTTATTCCAGTGAAGACTCGAAGAATCTATATCAACACCCTTTTACAGTATCGTGCAATATCGACTTTCGAAACCCAGACCTAAACAGGTACCCAAAATTAAAAAATCTCCAAGGCTTTACACACACGCTTGAACCGGGAGAAACAATCTTCATTCCCAGCTGCTGGTGGCACTATATCGAGTACTCAACAGATGGAATAAGCCTGACTTTGCGGGCGATGCCTGATGGAATAATGGCAAAAGCAAAAGGACTGATCAGCATTTTTAAGCTTAAGATAATTGATCACTATGTTGGTAAATTATTGGGCTCAAAGAAATGGTATGACATCAAAGAAAAATGGGCTCACAACCGAGCCCAACAGGGCAGTTAACTGGACTGTAAAATCTGTTTGTGGCCGCTCTCAACATGCTGCTGCGCCCAATTGGCAAGTTCCTTTCGGCCCTGAAAGAAACTTGCCCTTTCAGGAGCATGAAAAAAAACATTCACATGGGTTCTTTTTCTCATTAGCAACCTGAAAAAATGCACACCTAAAGATGTTTCATCGTACCAGGGGTAAAACGCATCTAAGCTGGTTTTACTACTGGAACAGGATAAGTCAGGGCAAAGAATGGTTACCGGCTGAATATGGAACTCATCGACAATCCCTTCCGTAAAGACAAATTCAAGAAGAGAAGATTTAAATGGCAAAACCTTACTACCATCGCTAGTGGTGCCTTCAGCAAAAAGAACAAGCTTCCGGTCCCCCAGAACACAATGTCTTAACTGAGAAACCTGCTCACGCGATTTTATGGGTCGTCTTTCAACAAACACGGTATCACACATTTTAGCCAGCCACCCAATAACCGGCCAAGTCATGACTTCCTTTTTCGATATAAAAGAAAAATTACAAATCGAGCCAAGCACAGGTATATCCAGATAAGATGTATGATTGGATATTATAAGTAACGGTTTATTATGAGAAAAACCACCAAAAGAATTAATCTTTAAACCAACAATATAACAGGCACCTTTGTTCCAAAGTTTTGCAATTCCCTTTGCCGCTTCAGGATAAAGCCAACGAGCCAATAAAAATGGAATTATCAGTATAGAAAACCAAACAATAAAAGATAAAATCCTAAAAACAAAACGAACCAAAGTCATGCTAAAAATCCTTCTCAAGCTCTAAGCTTACATTATCATTATCCTTCCAACTTCCGAAAAGGCTTTTACCTTCTTCACCATTATAATCAATATAACTAACAGATAATTTGGAAGAATCATCAAATGAGTAAGTAAACCCGGTAATCGACATTGAGTCATCATTTTTGAAACCATAAGAGAGTTCCTGATTGACCTGCCATGACTCATCAATTTTAATTTTAGCAATACTGTAAACAGAATCCTGATAGGGCCTAGAATCTTTACTCGAAATATCGTAACCAGCGGCTGACTGTTTTTCTAATGTATGATCACTCATATACTCAATCGTCAAGGTCAGATCATCCCAACCAAGATAGTCACCATAATCAAAAAGATTAAAGCGCAACCCCGTGCTTAAACGAAGAAAATCATCATCTTTGTTTTGTAATGTCTTTTGATAATGCCCCTCCATATAGAACTTCATCTGCTCTATAGGCCATGAGATTCCACCCAACAAACTGACAGCATCAGGGTACTCAATATCAAAACTTCTAGTCTCAGGATTTACTTTAACGACCGAATATTGAGATCTGGCTCGGGAAATCCCTAACAAATAATCGAATCTCTCCGCCTGACCTTCCCAGATCAAAGATATATCAGGTGTATCAGTCTCCAGAGGTATGCCATTAGTATCTCCTTGTATAATAATGCCATTGCTATTGACTCCCCCCCATCGGGTATCATCTGCAGGTTCTCCTGCCGCAGGATGAAAGGGCATTACTGTCAAGGACAAGCTGCCTCCATCCATAAATTGCTGCCACTGGGCAAGCCAATTTCCTACAGAAATAACCTTTAAGGGAAAAGTGTTATCATCCAGACTGGACTGATTAAGAAGAATGAGACGCTCAGCAAATTCATAGTTTTGCTTCCATTTACCAATTTTGTACGTTGTCTCATCCAAGTCCCATCTAAGACCAAACTCGGTAAAATCGATATAGGGTGATTCCGATTCTTTCTCGCCAAGGGTAATAAAATAATCCTGCATCTGATCAGGGTCGGATAGATGCACGTAGAATGAACTAACAAGAGTCGCTGTGTCAGACAGGTAGTACGAACCATCCAGGCTGTAAACGACACTTGTTTCACTGGACTGATAGTCCTGATCGTCATCAGAAACAAAAATACTGCTGACAGAGCGAACCTCATGCTTCAACTGGTAATCGGCAGCAAGTACAACAGAGGGCAGAAAAAACAAAAAAGGTATTATTTTTTTCATTTTTTTCCGGCCTCGCTATTAGCATTGAGTAACCTTACAGACAGTATCCGAACAATATTTTGGTACAACCTACCTGATAGATAAGGCTGTGTTATCTGTAAACTCTCTAAAGTTTCGATATCAATCTCAATAAGCCAACAGTCATCATCTGCAATAATTGTTGCTGACCGTGGCGTATCGACTAACAAGGAAACCTCACCGACCGTATCACCCTCAAGCATGTCAGCAACGTGGCGGAATTTCATATTCTCATCAGTCAAGTAAATTCCCGCACGGCCCCGGAGCAGCACTAGAAGGCTTTTATCGGATGTACCAATTTTAATAATTTCGTCGCCTTTTTTATAATTCCTCTGGACAGAGGAAAGAATTATTTTCCTGATATATCTGGGCTTCATTCCAGAAAACAGTGGAAATGACTTTAAGTTATCAACAGGAATCTTCTGACTAATAAGATCGAAAACCCCCACAAAATTTAGCCGCGTCATTAATAACGGTGTAAAAATTATGTCAATAACCAGCGCAAATATAAGAGCTACGGCCATCAAAAAACCGAACATTTGCGTATAATAGAGACTCGAAACCGTCTGAGAGAAAAAGGCAATACACAGTGCCAGCGTGGTCGTTAATACAGCTGCAGATTCCTGTCGGATTGTGTATCGGGCAGCAAACCTGGGATTAGATATTTTCTTACAACTTTCCTTATAGCTACTCAACATATGTATCGTATCGTCAACAGCAATACCGATTGATACAACAATAACAATAACTAGAGGAGGGTTAATATCAAGACCAATCAAACCCATAAAGCCTAAAGTAAATACCGGAACAAAAATATTAGGTAAGACAGCCCCAAGACCAGCTTTAAATGATGAGAATATTAATGCCATGACAACATATATTGTCAAAATCAGGAAAAGAATACTCTGCCCCTGAGATGAAATCAGGCCTGTTGCGGTATAGGCAGCAAGTGGCGACTCACCAGTGACCTCAGCCTTGAGCCATATGGGCAAACGTTCATTCAAAATGGAATCAATACGGTTGATCAGTAATAGCAATTCTTTCGTATTACTGATTGTATGCTTAACCTTGATACTCGCATATCGAAAATCCCGGGTAACATAACTTTCGATATCCGAAAACTGCAGTAACAGCAGAAACTGGGCAACCTCTTCCTTCGTGGTAGGTGGGGTAACCTCAGGAGCCCCCCATACATGATTAATGTGTGCAAGTTGATCCGCCAGCGAAGTTGATTTAACAACACCAGGCAGAGACTCAACCTCCCTGCTAACCTCGAATATCGCAGCTAGCGCTTCAGGGTCTCTGAACTGCTCAGTTCGTCGACTATCAACAACTATCGTTAAGCCTTCCATCCCCCCCAACCTGTCTTCTGAAAAGTTATAGTCAACTTTGAACGGATGGTCATCTGTAAGAGCATCCAGCGGGTTATTGGAGACATTGACATTAAATCCACTAACAATCGCACTGATAAAAAGAACTACAAAGACAACTAAGTATGGCAAAGGTTTTTTATAAATCCTGTCAAATAGTTTGGCAAGCGCTAATGATATTTTCCTTAAAACCTTTAAGGGTTTTCTCTTTTTCAGACTTTCTTTGTCGCCAAAAAAATAAAAAAATGTTGGTGCCAGTAAAATCGTTATAAATCCATTTGCAAAAATTGCAAAGCTGGCCATGATACCAAAGTCTCTGATTGCCGGAACATCACTAATAGCACTGACAGCAAAGCCTAATGTTGATGTTACCGCAGTCAAAATTGTTGGAATACCGACATGGCGAACCATAAATTTTCTTGCGAACTCTTTTGCAGCTTTATCTGTTGCCGGTTTACTCTTATCCGCTCTCCTCAAACCTTCCATATATGCCGCAAAATAATGCATATCTTCGGTTGAACCCAAGGCCAATAAAATAACAGGTGCAAGACCTCCCAACATGTTTAAAGGAATGCCACTAAGCCCAAGGAATCCGAAAGTCACTAATGTAGAGATCGTTGCCGTTATTAAAGGCAGGAAAGCAGCCTGAGGACGCTTTGTTGCTAACCACATTCCCCCTAATAGCATAAAGATCAAAAAAGTGAACATAACTGGCATTTCTGCGATGAGAACATCGTTGGTTTCTGAGTTGAGGCGGGCACCACCGATGGAGGTTATTCTTTCGAAATATTGATTAAAATTTTCAATGGTTTCGACAAGCTCCTGATTCACAGCAACATCATCAACTTCCCCAGTAACATAAGAAGGAGTTGTCACTATAATAACTAAACCCTTACCATCCGGTGTTATGTATTGACCATCGAACAAGCTGTTATTTCTGGCGTGAAATTTTGCTTTGTCTACTTCTTCCTGATTTGACGGTATAGGATCTAATAGGGCTCCTGAGGCCACATCACCGTCTTCATCATGAACATCACTGACATTAATTAAACTTTCTACTTTTAAAACACTGGGTAAGTCACTAATTTCATAATGAAATTCTTCAAAAATCTCTAGTTTTTCAGGTGACCAGAGTGTCTCATCTTCAACCAGAATAATGGTGGTTCGATCCGAGCCAAAATTATTCACGTAGTCAACATAGATATCTTTTCTCGGATCACTGCTACTGATTAAGCTTTGAATACTGGTATCAACAGTTACTTTGGGAATACCAAAAGCAAAAACAACAACTAAAGCCAACAAAGAGAGAAGACACCAATAAGGATGCCTCAGTAAGGACTCTAAAAAACTAGAAATTTTCATAAATTTAACTCACAACGAAAAATTAAAGGCTGGCGAATTAACGCATATACCTTCCTGATTTTATCCAGCGATGTTTAAACATTTGTTCTTTCACCGCTTCAGGGTCAATTTTCCTTTGTTGAACCAACATCTCGGTACTTGTCTTCTCTTTATGGTTTACCATAAGAGTCCGCATTGGCCGCATTGACTCATTAATTACCACCACAGGGTCATAGTTGTACTGTGTTTTTTCATGCTTTTCTCTTCTGTTGTAAAAATCCACTTTCACGACAAACCATGTTTTTTTAGAAATATAAAACACTCGCCAGGAATACCCAGTTTCTTTCTTAACATCTTCAGCAAAGGGAATTGCTTTTACAGCATAAACATCTTCTTCATCGACACGGGTATCATCCATTCTCTCATATAGAAAATCATCTCTATCATCAGATGTCATATCCTCATAGGTGAAATCTGTACCCAGAAATGGCTTTCTCTTAGATGAGCCGGCTGTTCTTTTAAGTTTCTTACTCACGGCAGGAAGATAAGTCCATTGATCATCTGACCGCCCTTTGTTCTGCCAGCTCAATAGTGCAACACCCTCGACACCAGCTGGACCGTCGAAAACAGTCAGATATTTAAAGAGACCATCACTCCCCTCCAGAGAAAAACGTCTTAACTCCCTTTTCTCAAAGATTTTATCTCTATCAAACAAATTCATCTTTAAATCTTCATACTCACGGGGTAAGTCATGTATCTCAGATGACTTGTCCATGATTTGCCGTCCTGTGAGCTCATCAGCATTAACCCCAAAGGAAAAAACCAATAAAAACACATATGAAAATGCTATTTTTTTTAAAGTCATAACCCACCTTTAATCGGAAATTATTTTTATCTTTGAAAAAAAGTTCAAAAACTTTCTAGGTATCAAATCCACTTCAACAACCACTAAAACATCAATGGTATTAACTTCCCTATCAACATATATTTGTGGACCAATGACGCCACCTAACTTTGCATAAGCCTTTATCAATGTAGGAATACGCTGCACAGCAACGTTCTCATCGATTTCATTTATATCTTTATAAACAACAGTCTCATTAACCAAAGATCTAGACTGGTATTTTTTCGGTGCCGGATACTTGGCCATCAAATATGATATTTCATTCAGGTGCTCATCAATATCCACGCCATGGAAACTGGCGCACCCGAAGATAACCCTAACGTCATAATCTAAAGCAAATTTAGCGACTCCCTGCCATAACAACTGGATTGCGACTCCGTCTCGATATTCCGGATGCACGCAAGAGCGTCCGACCTCCATTGAAGCTTTACGAGTCTCAGGAACTCTTTCTCTCAGGAAGGGAATTTCAAACTCATCTTCAGCAATGTAATTTTCCCCATCAGGTAGCCATGAACCAAGCAAAACTCGTGTTGTTGCGACCACAACCCCTTCCCGCTCCGTATCTAACACCAGGAGGTGCTTACAAAAAGCATCGTATCGATCAATATCCAAGCCCGTAGGCTCATCATTATCGACGGCTTGTTTTTCACTTTGGTGATGATTAAAAAAAATTTCGTATCTTAGCCTTTGTGCTTTTCTCAGCTCTTCTGAGCTTCCTGCCACTTTCAGAAAAAGCATAACCACACCATTAAAATAAATTAATTACATCTTATTAAAAAAAGACTATTCGCTGGATCTAATTTTATCTCAAAAAGATGAGGACAAAATCTGACTTACCTCTCAAAAATAAGATTCCTAAACGCTAAATCTTTACAATTTTTTTTATTAGATTAACGTACCCTATATCACCAATCTCTCCAACCTAGTACAAACCCTAGTTAATCATATATTTAATTTTCGTGGAGATTAAAATGCCTGCAACAGAATTAAAAGATGAAAAAAAAATCTTTAAAGACAGTGTGAGAGAATTAATTCTCTCACAGCCATTAGGGGAGAGCCTAATAAGCAAAGGCTTCGATACATCCACCCCGTTTACTGAGGCAGGGCTGGATTCCATGGATTTAGTCACCGCCATAGTTGATATTGAAGAAGAATTTGATATCGATATTCCACTAGAGTCTATACAAAAGCTTAATAATATTGATGATGTAATTGAGCTTATATTCAATCTCAAGAATCAGTAATATCATGAAACCAAGTAGTATTGTTATTACAGGCATAGGCGTTACTTCTGCATTAGGTAATGATGTTGGAACATTTGAGTCTGCCATTTTCAGCTCGTTAAGTGCGATCCATAAAATTGAAGATATCAATAACAACCTTGTCTTCAAAATGGGGGCTCCACTTCGTAACTGGGATCCGTCAGATTTAGTTGCCAAAAAAGATCTGCAGACAATGGATCTCTTCTCTCAGTTTGCTTTTTGCGCTGCAATTGAAGCTATAAAAAATGCAAAACTCGATGCTGGCCACACAGTCAATTCGCACCGAGTAGGCGTCGTTATTGGAACAGCTGGTGGCGGCACGCATACTTTTGAAACCCAGTACGAAAGGTTATACCTGCAAGGCAAAAGAAAGGTCTCGCCTATGACGGTACCTATGATTATGGCAAGCGCACCTGCCAGCCACATTGCTCGACTGGCTGGTGCTAAAGGACCTGTATTCTCTGTGACCAGTGCCTGTGCCAGTGCAAACCACGCCCTGGCAACTGCATCCTCACTGATTCGCGATGGGCAGGCCGATATTGTTATTTGCGGGGGAACCGACGCCAATTTTGCCCACGGTAATCTAAAGGGCTGGGAAGCATTGCATGCCGTATCCCAGGATACCTGCCGACCCTTTTCTGCAGATCGAAGTGGACTTATTTTAGGAGAGGGTGCCGGTATATTTGTGCTGGAAAAGAAAGAACATGCAGCGCGTAGAAATGCTCCTATACTGGGTGAGCTCCTCAGCGTTGGCATGAGTAGTGATGCCGGAAACCTTGTATCGCCCGATCCGGATGGCATGTATGCAGCAATGCGAAATGCTTTGGAAATCGCCGGGATTGCTGCTTCCGACATTGATTACATCAATGCTCATGGTACTGGTACAAAAGCCAATGATGCGGCCGAAGCCTCTGCAATCAGTAAATTGCTGGGTGATAACGTTAGCAATACTCCTGTTTCCTCTACAAAATCCCAGCTCGGCCACGCTTTAGGTGCATCGGGCGCTCTGGAACTGGCCGCGACTCTCGGCGGTATAAAACGAAGCCTGACTCCGCCGACACTTAACCTGACACACCTTGATCCGGAATGCCCTATTGCTGTCGTGGGCGAACGCCCGGCTACTAAAACAATAAAAGTCGCCATGAGTAATTCATTTGCTTTTGGGGGCCTAAATGCAAGTGTCATTATCACTGGCCCTGAGGCTTCTAAAAGAAGATAGGTATTCAACCATGTGCGAAAGAAAAGAACCCGATAACCCGGCTCCTGGTACGTTCAGTACATTCTCTGAGAGAGTTTATTTTACGTTCCTAACCAAGTTGATAAACGCTTTTTTTAAGGTTGGAAATTTAACAATATCTTTTAAAGACCTGCCTTCTATGAAGCTTGGGGATGGTTCTGGCGAAGCCTTTCTTTTACATTTTCGCGATAAATCAGACCTTGTCAGAATGCTATATAAACCAAGCCTCAATATTGGCGAAGTTTTCATGGATGGGGGTTGGTCCCTTGAACAAGGCGACCTTGGAAGGTTTATGGGGGTCTTACTTAAAAATGAAGAACTGATGGAAGAGGGGCTTGTTTTCAGGACGTTTGATAAATTCTCCAGTTTTATTGGGCACACACTAACAGTCAATAGCATCAAACAAAGCCACCAAAACGTTCAGCATCACTACGATATTGGAAATGATCTTTATAAGTCATTTCTTGATGAAAAAATGCTCTACTCCTGTGCTTTTTTTGATGACGACACTAAAACTCTGGAAGACGCACAGGACAATAAGATAAGCACGACGCTATCCCGCTTGAACGTATCGTCAGGCATGGCTGTTTTGGAAATAGGCTGTGGCTGGGGTGCTATGTCCAAAGCCATTGCAGATACCGGAGCCAAAGCCACAGGCATTACACTTTCCCAGGAACAAATCGCTTATGCTAATCAGCATAACAAAGAGCAAAACTCGACTTTTCTTTTGGAAGACTATCGGGACCATGCCCAAAATAACCCGGAATCATATGATCGTATTGTTTCTATCGGGATGTTTGAGCATGTAGGTCGGCGCCATTATCAGGATTTTTTTGATGCCATAAAAAATCTTTTAAAGCCCGGTGGTCGTGCTGTCATTCACTCCATTGTTAAAGACACAACCACACAGACCAACCCATGGCTCAGAAAGTACATCTTTCCGGGAGGCCAGGCACCTCGCATCCTTGATATGACCGAAGCCGCTTTAGCATCAGGGTTAAAACTACCCCATGCGCCCTATGAACATGCAGGCTTTAATTATGCTGAAACATTGCGGCACTGGCGAAAGCGATTTATTGAATCCTGGCCTGAACTCAGCAAAAACGGCTACGACGAAAGATTCAAAAGGATGTGGCTTTTCTATCTGGCAGGCTCTGAAGCTTCATTTGAAGCCCTAGGGACAAGAGTTGCACAGGTTATCGTAGAAAAACCTCTCTCAAGCTAAACTCTTTAAACGAAAAAGCCCGCTAACTCAGTGAGTTAGCGGGCTTTAGAATTCGTGGCGGAGAGGGAGGGATTCGAACCCTCGATACCTTTCGATATACACACTTTCCAGGCGTGCGCCTTCGACCACTCGGCCACCTCTCCGCGATATCTGACCTGAACAACGCTTGCTGCTCAACAGATGGCGCGTATTATATGGAGAGGTTTTATTCAGGGCAAGTCTTTTTTAGACTTTTTTCTAACTTTTTTAGAATTCTCAAGCACTTACCCTGAGACCAACCGGAAAGAGCATAGCTTCAGTCCTCGTTAAACATCCAACGCGACATAATCACCGCTATAACGAACAGCGACCTTCTCGCCCTGACTGATCTCAGCAACGATGGGTAAACGCCCCCGCCCTTTGGTACGAACTTTATCGATCAGAGCCGCTTCACCGCCCTCTTCCGGACAGAAGCAACGAACCACAAAATCAGCGCTCACCGGTGCAAAAAAGTCGATAGTGCCGGTTTTAACTACGGCGCTGCGCTCCAGATCTTCTTCGATCAACAGCAGGGTTGTCAGTGCCCAGCCCGCCAAAGTACACAGACCACTGATAGAGCCGCCAAAACCTGTGCCCTTATCATTGAGGTTAGGCGCTAAAGAAACATGAAAACGAACTTCATTGTTCTCAAAAGTAACCCGATCCAGCCCCATATGATTTACCAGAGGAATAGACGCTTTAACGTGCTCTAGAAACTGATCAACCCGTGCCTGTTGCACAACCGACTCCTTAAAACTAATTATTCCGGTTTGTTTACTTCGTTATCACCGTGATGGAAACAGCAATTATGCCCAGCGTTGAACAAAGTCTTCGCTGTTATGTTCCGGCAGCGGCTTGTTACGGCCTTCAACATCACCGATATAGAGGAAACCGACAATCTGATCTTCGCCTTCCAGACCCAGCTCCTGATTAACTACAGGGTCAAACGCCACATCGCCGGTACGCCAGATCGCTCCCAAGCCTTTAGCGTGAGCAGCCAGCATCATATTCTGAGCGGCAGCACCTGCGGACAGATATTGCTCAAGCACAGGCACTTTCGGGTGGTCTTCGGTAACCTTGGCAATAACAGCAATCACCAGAGGTGCCCGCAGAGTCATGATGCGCATTTTCTTTTGCTGGGTTTCATCAGCATCCGGCTTACGGGACATCAGGCCTTTGTAAAAGATCTCACCCAGACGCTCACGACCCGCACCAGTAAATTCAATAAACCGCCACGGACGAATGCAACCATGATCCGGCGCACGCAAGGCAGCCTGATAAATAAACTCTAGAGTGTTGTTATCGGGTGTATCGCCGGATAGTTTCGGATGTGAATTACGGTTTAACAATAACGCTTCAGCTTGCATATCAACTCCGTTTATTAACTGAATCAGGATACCAGGCTGACCTGGAAAAAGTGCGAACCACTATTAAAGAGTGGAGACTCTTTAAAGCCCCTCTCATTAGTATGTTTAAAAGCCGTTTTTACCGCTTCTATTAAGCAATAGAGATCAGATCGCTTAAAGGTTATGATGCCTAAACTTGGGTCTTTAAGGAAATAACGACATGGTTTTGTCTACACTGGCACTGGTAGGTATTATACAGCTCTTCCTGTTATTAGCAGGCGGTATCTTTTTTCTCTTTTTACACACACGCTTTTTGAAAAAGCAGATCCGCAAACTCAGAGGCGACAGTGATGATACCACTGATACAGCCCCTCCTGCCGTTGCAGCTATGACAGAGTCCAGTGAAGCGGAATCAGATAACAAGCCGGAGACTGCAGCTGATTCACCATTATCAGAAGCCAGCTCGTCTGATAGCGCCCGGGATAAAACCGCATCAGAAACCAGCAAGAAGCCTCATCATGCTGCATCACCGATAGAAGGCAAAGGCTTTATCCCGGCGGCTAAAGCCCTTAACGAAGATGATGCAGTCAAAGTAACGGGCGAAATTGCTGAACTTCGTAAGATGCTGAATGAAAAGCTTCTGTTAACAGCAAATCTTCGCAAACTGATTGAAGCGCTGACCGATAATCTGGACAACCCCGACAATACAGCGGAAATAGCCTCGCAACAGACCAGCTCACTGCTACACCTTGAAGAATATATTAAGCTGAGTCGTAAAGAAGCAGCGGCTGTTGAAGAGAAGATCACGCATTATCGGGAACAGTTAGCGAAGGCCAAAAAGCTGCTGAATCGATACAAAGAACAACACGAACATGATCTCAAGCAACTTGAAGAAGATAATAAAGCGCATGAGGCTGCACAGGTGCCTACCGAGCAGCCTGTCACTTCTGAAGAATCCGTTACCGATCAGATCAAAACACCCACATCAGAAACGCCTGACTCACCTGCAACAAGTACTGAACGTATTGAAACAACCGCTGCAGATTCTGATAAAGAGGACAACGTAAAACCGGAAACGCCCAAGCCCGAATAAACGTCATCCCTGCCAACATTAAAACGCCGGTAAACACACCTCTAGTGGGCTGTCTTTACCGGCGTTTTGATACATCCTTTAAAACTTAAATTCTACTGACGTACAAAACGTCGGTTTTCCAGATCCGGGCGATTGGAAGAGCGCCATGGGTTAATATCCAGGCCGCCCCGTCGGGTATAACGCGCAACAACCGTCAGTTCTTCCGGCTGACACCGCTGACTGATATCGACAAACATACGCTCAACACATTGTTCGTGGAAATCATTATGCTGACGGAACGAGATGATATAGGCCAGCAGGCCAGCTTTATCAATCTTCTTACCGGTATAGCTGATCTCCACTGTCGCCCAATCCGGCTGTCCGGTAACCGGACAGTTCGAACGCAGCAGATGGCTGTAAAGTGTCTCCTCTACAATCAGTTCGTTCTGATTTTTCAGCAAGGCGGGTTCCGGATGGTAGTGAGTGACATCAATATCCAGTTCATCGATACAACGTCCTTTTGACTCTACAATCTGGAGCTCTGTTGCACCATCCAGACGGTGTAACTCCACTATTACGGGAGCACCTGCAGCCGCTGACAGGTCTTTTTCCAGTGTCGCCCGAAGCTCCTGACGGTCTGATAATCGGGTCTGATTAAAGGAGTTCAGATAAAGCTTAAAGGATTTGGATTCAATGATGTTTTCTGAATCTGCCGGAATACGAAACACTGCCACGGCGACTTCCGGCTTGCCTTTCGGGTTCAGCCAGGAGAGTTCAAAGGCGTTCCAGATATCCTGACCGAAGAAAGGCAAACGCCCCGCTTCCGCTCCCAGTTGTTCCAGACCTATCTCGTCACGCTTAGGCTGACGGGGAATCGGAAACAGCAGACTGGCATCATACTGGTCAACATATTGTGTCTCTTTACCCAGCTGAGAAGTCTCTGCGCTGGCTTGCTCCTGTACGGGCATTTGCTTTGAATCACTCATATTCAGCTCCGGATTCCTTTACCTTTATTCAGTAGGGTCAGGCAGAGGGTAAACATCGCAATAATAAAGACTGCAACAGCCGAAAGCGCATATACCACATCAATATCCGACACACCCAAGATGCCATAACGGAAGGTATTCACCATATACAGAATCGGGTTCAGCATAGACACGCCCTGCCAGAAATCCGGCAGCAGCGAGATCGAATAAAATACACCACCCAAATAAGTCAGCGGGGTCAGGATAAAGGTCGGTACGATAGAAATATCATCAAAACTGCGGGCGAACATGGCATTAACAAAGCCACCCAGTGCAAACAGGATTGAAGTCATCAGCACCACCAGAATGGTAATCCCTAGGTTGTGCAGGTGCAGATCGGTGAAGAAAAGCGATAGCATCGTCACAATAAAGCCCACGGTCAGGCCGCGGGCAACACCGCCCAGAACAAAACCACTCAAAATAATCCAGTTTGGCGTAGGTGAAACCAGTAGCTCTTCAATACTCTTCTGAAAACGGGCACCGTAAAACGATGACACTACGTTAGAGTAGGAGTTAGTGATCACTGACATCATGATCAGGCCCGGCACAATAAACTGCATATAGGTAAAGCCCCCCATCTCACCGATCCGGCTGCCGATCAGGTTGCCGAAGATGACAAAATAGAGCGTCATGGTAATGGCCGGTGGTAATAGGGTCTGGGCCCAGATTCGGGTAAAGCGGTTAATCTCTTTATAGATGATCGTAGTAAACGCAACCCAATATTCCTGAACACTCATTTATGCACCCACCTTATCATTCTGATCCGATTTCCTTTTAGCCGCATCGGCATTTTTACGATCCTGATCCACCAGCTCAACAAAAAGCTCTTCAAGGCGGTTCGATTTGGTCCGCATTGAACTGATATTGACACCCACATTATTAAGTTGAGTGAACACTTCATTCAGATGCTGGCCACGCTGCAGCACAACTTCAAAACTGTGCTCGTCAATCTGATGGGTTTCAAAGCCTTCAATTTTTGGCGCTTCTGACAAAGAGTCTGCCGTATCCATAACAAAAACTTCAGTATTCAACTGCTGCAGTAGCGCTTTGATCGTTGTGTTCTTAACGATGTCACCCTGATCAATAATGGCAATATTGCGGCACAGACTTTCAGCTTCTTCCAGATAATGGGTCGTAAGGATAATCGTCGTGCCCTCCTCACGGTTAATTTTCTTGATAAACTCCCACATGGAACGACGCAACTCGATATCAACACCTGCAGTTGGCTCATCAAGAATCAGCAGGCGCGGTTTATGAATCAGTGCACGGGCGATCATCAGACGGCGCTTCATACCACCAGACAATGTACGGGCCGCGTTGTCACGTTTATCCCACAGCCCTAACTCTTTCAGAAATTGCTCGGTCCGGGTCTTAGCCTCTGCGCGGGGAATACCGTAGTAACCTGCCTGGCTCAGGACAATATCTTTTACTTTCTCAAACTGATTAAAGTTAAATTCCTGTGGAACAACCCCCAGAAAATGCTTCGCTCTTGAAAAGTCTTTATCGATATCGACCCCAAAGACAGAGACGCTGCCTTCGGATTTATTTACCAGAGAGCTGACGATACCCAGAGTGGTCGATTTTCCGGCACCATTAGGGCCCAGAAGAGCAAAAAAATCTCCCTGCTCAACATCAAGGTCAATGCCTTTTAGGGCAACAAAACCATTCGCGTAGACCTTTTTCAGGCCCCGGATAGACAAGGCTTTCTCGGGCAGCCCCTGATTGGAGAGTGCTTCGGTCATTAAGGACACCTTTTGAATATTCAGTGCAGCTGATCGTTAAAATAGGGTTAACAATCAGACAGGATACGGCAAGGCCGCAAAGAGGATGGCAGAGATATAGGGGCATTAAGCCCGATTACAACCACAGAATGGAAGAAAAGACTGCGCTTACTTCTGAAACTTAATTTCTCATCAGATAAAAACGAAAAAAGCCAGTCGCGTTAACGACTGGCTTTTCAGAATCTGGAGCGGGAAACGAGACAACTGCTTCCCGCGCAACACCCTGATTCAAAAAAATTTTTCTGCCCCCTCTGCTTGACGGACTGGGTTGTGTACTACCCTGGCTATCTTGGAAGCGCTTTCTCACGACACCGCTTCAAGCGCTTGTTTTTTTGGTCAGTTCGCTACTTCATCTTACCCAACACAGCCTACATCTTGTCGGCATCCAGGTTGAAATCCCTATTGGTGACCTCAGCACGCGCCAGGACGAGGTACAGGCCCAGGTCAACGTGCGCAATCAGAAAATCCAGTTGGCCGAGGCACGCCAAACAGTCAAGAAAAGCTAAAGAATTTTCATTCCCAGCCGTTATAGAAGTTACCCTTCACCAGCTTTCCGTGCCGAACGAGGGCGAAGGGGATTCAGCTATTTCATCTACAAGGAATGTTGTATGAAAAAACTGTTCTTCTCGCTGTTCGCGGCATTGTTGCTGAGTATCAGCAATATGGCTGCTGCATGCGCTTATATGAACATCACCAGCAGCGGGGCAAGCCTTTCTGCAGGTGATTCTCAGAACGTGTATGAGCTCAGTATCTCGTGCATTGGCTCGGTGACGTTCAAGTTTGAAGACCTTTCCGGCAACAACCCGACGAGCAAGATCGCCCATATCATTGAGCGACGTTCTGGTTGGTCGTGGTCTCTCGTGTCTTCGACCACCAGCACTGTTAATCGGAGCTTCTTCCCCAGCGCTACCGGCCAATACCGTTATCGCATCAAGAACGTAGGTACATCTCAAGTACGTAACTGGCGCATGGAAGGTCGTATGCCACTGTTCACAATTCCTGGCACCTGATAGTCAAAGGACGACTGGGGAGCTAATAGCTCTCCAGTTCTTATGACATTTCATAATCAATAAAGGAACCGTAAGAATGCCATCCATTAACCCATTATCTAACGCACTGAGCAACATCTCGGCCAATATGAACCGTTCGTTGCTTGACCCTAAGCAATACGAAGGTTTCACAGTCAAAGTGGGCAAGGAAACCAGCCCCGAAGGCATACTCGGCGGGACTCTCAGCCAGAAAGACTACGACAAATTTAAAGAGGTCGTAAAAGATGTCAATGTTAAAGATGCCAGCCGCAATGATATGCTCACTCTTTACAGAGGACTTATTGACGCAAAACTTCTGACTTACGACCAAGTCAATTTCGGAGATATATCTGGCTCTATAGAGTTTGGTCCCGATGGAAAAGGGATAAATCAGGACGCAAAATATAATCAGTGGGATTATCAGCAAAAACAGCTTCCCACATATGCCGGCAGTGAATTTAACGGGAGTCGAGGGGGTGCAATCAATGCCATGAAGCTCATCGCTGCTGTTGCAAATACCTCACCAGTTACCGGGGCTACTGTAGCGAAAGAAACCTATTCTCCGCAAGACCTTAACTATTCAAGCGGGAATACATCAAGCTACCAGGTCAATTTCTCTGCACTGGCACAGCGTCTATCTCGCGGAGAGAAGGTTGAAGAACTGGATGCTCCAAAAGATGTGGACATTGCTGAACTGATCAAGCAACTTGAACAAATGGCCCAGGCGCAACGTGCGGCAAAAGCCGTAGAGTCACAGGACTCAGAGGCTGCCGACTCACAAGGGTGACCGACAGAAAAGCCGCCTGCCGGGCAAGATGGCCGTTACATGGCTAGCCACCCCGAAGACGGCTTATTTATCGGCCCTGCTGCAATTTTCTGTATTTTTATGGCTCTTCACTTATCCGTGTGGGTTAGGAGTCATAGGCAGCCCGCCATAGCGAAACAGTACCGCCCGCTTGAACCTTTCTTTGCTCCGGAATCCTCTGGATCAAACCTTTAAAGTTCTTATCTGTTCGTTGATGGCTTCCGCTAGTCCATTTGGGGCTCGAAATCGCATGGCGTTGAGAATGCCAAACAACTTGGTTTTGATCTGATTTGCCGCTGACGCCAAGGCCCGAATTTCTGTTAGCCGAGCCATCTGAACCCATTCCAGCCAAGCCGAACGAGCACCTTTGACGCGATACCCTTGCCAGATTTCTCGAGCCTTTTCCTTGAGGTACCACACCAGACTGGTGTCTTTAAGCGCATCCGACAAGTTCCGGATTTGCCGAACCTGCTGCCCCTCAAGGCTCTTGCGGTGACGTAAACAGGTATATCGGCTTCGGAGGATCTCCTGACGCATCGAACGATCCGCCCACGCCATGTCAGCTTTGCGAGTGGCATCAAGCGTCCGAGTCAGCATCTGTACGACATGAAAGTGATCGAAGGCAATCTTCCGGTGGGCTTTCTCGATATGGTCAAACGTGGCCTTCTGGCAGGCCGGGCTCATGTCCATGGAAATCGAGATAATCGACTGTTTGCACGACTCTTTCAGGCTTTCGTAAAACGGCCAAGACTATCTGAAGACTGGCCGTCTTCCACCGCGAGGACTTGCCCCTCGGCATTGGAAACGATCGTCACATAGTCGCACCCCTTACGGAATGCCGTCTCATCGACCTTCAGCCGAGTAGTATCCCGGTTGGGCGTATTAGCCAGACCCGACGCACGGCTCGATCCATGATGTTGTCGATGGCGGTACAACTCAGATGCAACTGCTTGCTGACAGCAGAGATCGAAGCTACCTTGAGCCAACTAATCACAAAGGCTTCAAACAGCAATGTGTATCGGCTGTTCTGTTCAGCCCAAGGCACGATAGCGATTCCCGGCCCAGTGCCCGAACTTCAACGCTGCGCTGGGCTTTCCTGCTGTGTCATGACGCATGATGGATACCTCGCTGGCTCAGTGCCGAACCGGTGTCGCCCACTGCCTCAAAAGGACAGGGCTAAACGGCATAAGGGTCGCCTCAAGGGAAGAGGGTTAAGGGTCAAAGGCCCTACTCTGAAAAGGCTAAAAGGCCGAAAAAGCACCTTCCCACAGATCTGTTAACGCCATAGGTACGCCTCCTTCGGGTTGAGGAGAGGTGTACCGCGCTCATGGGTAGTGCTTCAGCAAACAATCCGCACTGCAAGCTGCCCGGATTTCATGTACTGATCAGGCGTGGTTGACAGTGGAATTAAGCAGCTTTCGCTGGACAATCCCCAGGGCTAAAACCCTGATGAATCAAGAAACTATAGACCTTGGTGGACGTCTATAGATGAAGAATTGGAGCGGGAAACGAGACTCGAACTCGCGACCCCAACCTTGGCAAGGTTGTG
>NZ_CEYNZH010000010.1:0-116507 GCF_982874595.1 Oceanospirillum sp.
CGTGACAACGAGGGCGAATTATACGCACAAAGCGGGGCAGTACAAGCCCTAAAATGAGAAAAGTGCATAAAAAATGAAAATAAAGCTAACAAGCCTGAAATCACAACATGGGATATAGGATTGGAGTTAACGATTTGCAAGCAAAAGAAAAGCCCGATACCTTACGGTGTCGGGCCTTAAAAGGTAAATAGCATCTTATTTTTTAGCAAAACCCTGTTTGTTCAGGGACTGCTGCATAAACGGACGGGCTTCTTTACTCAAGATCGCACTAACCTGCTCTGACCAGGATTGGTCAAGCTTACCGCCTGTTCTGATATCGTAGTATTCGCGCACAGTGGCATCATATTTTGATAGCTTTTCTGTATCCATAGATTGGTAGCCATCGGTATGCATAATTAAATCACTGGGCAGTCTAGGCTTTAAAGCAGGATCCTGGTCGGGATAACCTAGGCACATACCAAACATCGGAAACACATTTTCCGGAAGGTCTAATAATCCACAGACCTGATCAGGATTGTTCCGCAGACCTCCAATATAAACACCACCCAAGCCTAAGGACTCAGCAGCTAACAAACAGTTCTGAGCCATAAGAGCTGAGTCTACAGCTCCGATCAGAGTTTGCTCGGTATAACCCAATTTAGAGTCCGGCTTGATTTGCTGATGACGATTAAAGTCGGCACAAAAAACAAGAAATTCGGCAGCACTCACTACATATGCCTGACCACCGGCATATTCTGCCAGCAACTCTCTTTTCTTACTGTCGACGATACGAATGATACTGACACACTGGATATTGCTCGAAGAAGAAGCAGCTCTTGCACAATCGACCAACGTTGCCAATACCTCAGAAGAGATCGGTTGTTCAGTAAATTTACGAATAGAACGATGGGCAAGAATGGTCTCAATTGTTTGATTCATAACTCAACCTGTATGTTTATCAAGAAGAAACGCTGCTCTAGGATCTGAAGGGCTGATTGTTTCGCCCATAAAAAAATCCGGCATCGCTGAATCATCAGAGAATACCGGATTTCTTTCGCTGCCTCTAATACCGATAGCGCTCCTTTAACATGAGGAACTATTCTACAGTTTTAGAGTAAAGCTTTTTGCATCTTATGAAAGAGCAGCAAATACCTTGTCACGAATATCATCTACACTACCGACACCGGCAATGTGAGTGTATTTAGGGGCTTCGCTTGCACCAGTCGCTTCCCATGACTTGTAGTAATCAACCAGAGGGGCTGTCTGCTCATGGTAAACACCAAGACGGTGGCGTACAGTTTCTTCTTTATCATCTTCACGCTGAATCAGATCTTCACCGGTTACGTCATCTTTACCTTCAACCTCAGGCTGGTTGAAAACAACATGATAAGTACGACCTGAAGCAGGGTGAACACGACGTCCACTCATGCGTTTAATGATCTCTTCATCCGCAACATCGATCTCAACAACGTGATCCAGCTGAACGCCCGCGTCTTTCATCGCGTCAGCCTGAGGAATCGTGCGTGGGAAACCATCAAACAGGAAGCCCGCTTTGCAATCATCCTGAGCAATACGCTCTTTGACCAGAGAGATAATCAGCTCATCGGATACCAGACCACCAGTTTCCATGATCTCTTTCACTTTAAGGCCCAGCTCCGAACCTTCTTTAACCGCTGCGCGCAGCATGTCACCGGTAGAGATCTGAGGAATACCAAATTTCTCACAAATAAACTGAGCCTGAGTACCTTTACCTGCGCCCGGAGCGCCCAACAAAATTAAACGCATGGAGTAATGCTCCCTTAATGTAATTATTAAATCGTTTATTCTTTTTAATCAGATGTCCCGTGTCCTACATCTGATCTGTAATCTTTATCGGTCAGATTGTTAGCCTGTCTCAAACCGGCCAATATACTTTCATCGAAGATAAAACAACCCGTCCCACCAGAAGGTAACAGACTCATCAGTCAAAACTCTGGCAAACTGGAAAACGACAATACCCGTCCACAAGTGCAAAAACAAGGATACATTCGTTGTAGCCGGCAAACATCTGTTTGATTGATTTCTAGCTACGATCAAACGCTAATTTAAGCCCGAAACCCACCATCACCGTACCTATCGCACCATCAATGCCCTTCATGACTGCACCTTTTAGCAGTAAAGATGAAGCCTTACTCACCATAAGAACAATCAGAATTTGCCAAATATTCGCAATCAGAAAGTGAATAGCCGCCAGCAGAAGGGATTTCATCATCGCCGGTTCACCTGCCTGAATAAACTGCGGTAAGAAAGCCATGTAGAATACGATTGTCTTAGGATTAAGAACATTACTCAGAAAACCTTCCCGAAATGAACGCCAAACCGAAACCCTACTTTGATCCGTTGACTCTTTGACGGCGGTAGCTAATGTCGAGTCCGTGTTTCGGCTAAGGGCAGAAGATAAGCTTTTATAGCCCAGCCATATCAGATAAAGAGCACCAACCAGCTTAAGTGCAGTAAACAACATCGCCGACTGCAGCAGGATCAGCGATATACCACCAGCAGAAATAACAGCATGAACAAACAAACCCAGGCAAATCGCAACACTGGTAATCGCACCATCCAGAACTCCACCACGGAGGGTGTTTCTGATCACCACAATAGTGTCTACGCCTGGCGACATCGTAAGCAGTGTAATCGCGACTAAAAAAGTCCAGAGCGCTGAATCCAGTGATATACCGCTTTGCTGTAAAAGTTCAATCATGTCACGCCCTATACATTGCCAAATAAACTTCCCCCAAAGAACTACGGGTGAATCATATCTCAAACGTATTCAACAACGGATAGGAACATAGCATTTCCAAACGCAAAAAGGCGGTATTCCGAAGAATACCGCCTACAGGCACAACTACCCTTTCGGGTAATAATGGAGTTTCGTCAGCTACAGAGCCGGCACAGCTCTTACATCAGCATCTGACGAATATCAGCGAGAACTGCTGCGATGAACGCAGTAAAGCGTGCAGCATCAGCCCCGTTGATCGCCCGGTGGTCATAGGAGAGTGACAACGGCAGCATCTGCCGTGGCACAAAGTCACTTCCGTTCCACACAGGCTTCATACTGGCTTTGGAAACACCCAAAATAGCCACTTCCGGCGCATTAACAATCGGAGTAAATGCAGTACCACCGATCGAGCCCAGGCTCGAAATGGTGAAACAACCACCCTTCATGTCATCCGCTTTCAGCTGCTTTTTCTGAGCGCGTGAAGCCAGATCTGCAGTAGCATCAGCCAGTTCCCAGAGAGACATCTGGTCAACATCACGAACCACTGGCACTAGCAGTCCGTCCGGCGTATCTACCGCAAAACCAATATTGATATATTTCTTGTGGATCAGCTTATCGCCATCCGGGTGCAGGGACACATTGAACTGAGGGTATTTCTGCATCGCATAAGCACAGGCTTTCAGCAGAAACGGCAGTGGCGTCAGCTTAGAACCACGCTTCTCTGCTTCACCCTTCATCGACTTACGGAATTTCTCCAGTTCCGTAATGTCCGCTTCGTCAAACTGGGTTACATGTGGCACATTCAGCCAGGAGCGGTGCAGATTCATAGCTCCTGCTTTCAGCAGACGACCCATCGGCTTCTCTTCGATCTCACCGAACTGGCTGAAATCAACCGCAGGGATCGGCGGAATACCTGCACCAACTGTTGCAGCCGGAGCAGATGCCTGAGGTGCCGCTTTGGATTGCTGCATCACCTGTTTAACGTACGCCTGAACGTCTTCTTTCAGAACACGGCTACGGGGGCCTGTTGGTGTCACATCCAGCAGATCGACACCGAATTCACGGGCGATCATACGTACTGCGGGACCCGCGTGAACTTTACCGGTTTTACGACCACTGTCCGCGGTAGCAGCTTCAGCTGGAGCTGATGCGGCAGTCGTAGCTTGTTCAGGCGCAGCCGATGCCGGAGCATTCTGAGCCGGGGCAGACGCCGCCGGAGCTGCAGCCTGAGCAGGTGCCGCTTCCATCACTTCCATGACCGCAACCAGATCACCCTGATTGACGTTCTGGCCTTCCGTTACAAAGAACTCAACCAGTTTACCGGCAAACGGTGCAGGCACTTCCATGGTCGCTTTGTCGGTTTCCAGAACAAACAGGGCATCTTCTTCCTGCAGTTCATCGCCGACCGCTACGGATACTTCAATAACCGGCACGTCGCTGTTACCGCTCAGATCCGGTACATGAACTTCTTTGCGAACAGGACCTGCAGCCGGTGCAGGTGCCGCAGGCGCTTCAGCCTGGGCAGGCTCGGTCGACGGAGCAGTAGCTTCAGCTTCAGCCGGTGCAGCTACAACAGCGCCACCAGCAGTTTCAACACGCACTACTGGAGAACCTTCAGAAACCTTTGCTCCGGTTTCAACAAGAATTTCCACGACTTTTCCAGCAACCGGTGATGGCACTTCCATAGATGCTTTATCAGATTCCAGTACGACCAGAGAATCTTCTTCCGCAATCTCATCACCGACAGCAACGCTGATTTCGATAACTTCCACTTCACCATCATCACCGATATCCGGTACGTTGATGGTTTCTACAGATGGCGCTGCGGCCGCCTGAGGCGTAGAAGCAGCCGGTGCCTGCGGTGCAGGAGCCGTTTCAACGGCAGGAGCTGCTTCCGCTGCCGTTTCAGCACCACCTTCAATTTCCAGCTCCAGAATGTCGTGACCTTCTGAAACTTTGTCGCCAATATTCAGTTTAATCGCTTTAACCACGCCGCTTTGCGGGCTGGGTACGTCCATAGACGCTTTATCTGATTCCAGTACGATCAGTGAGTCTTCTGCTTCAACACGGTCGCCCACTGCAACACAGACCTCGATGACCTCGACATCTGAATCTCCGCCAATATCCGGCACTTTGATGATTTCAGTACTCAAAGCTTTCGCTCCTATTCGATTGGTTTGATCCGGCTTCGTTATCGTTGCCGGATCAGAACGGTTACCTGTTAACGGTTAAAAAGGGGTGGCACTGTTTTACAGCCACCCCGTTGGCTGTTTAGGACAACGATTAACAGGTCAGTGGGTCACATTTTTCCGGGTTGATGTTGTACTTCTTGATCGCTTCGGCAACCACTTTACGTTCAACCTCACCACGATCCGCCAAGGCTTTCAGCGCGGCAACAGCAACGAAGTAACGGTCCACTTCAAAGAAGTGACGCAGCTTCTCGCGGGTATCAGAGCGGCCGAAACCGTCGGTACCCAGTACGCGGTAATCGGTCGGGATAAAGCTGCGTACCTGGTCAGCATGCAGTTTCATGTAATCGGTCGAAGCGATCACAGGACCCTGGCGGCCTTTCAGACATGTAGTGATGTAGGCTTCTTTCTCGTCCGCTTCCGGATGCAGGAAGTTCTGACGATCTGCCGCCAGACCATCGCGGCGCAGCTCGTTGAAGCTGGTCACACTCCAGATATCGGCATCAACACCAAAGTCTTCTTTCAGCAGTTCGGCACCAGCGATCACTTCACGCAGAATGGTACCGGAACCCATCAGCTGAACTTTCAGCTTGCTGTCAGCAGACTCTTTCAGCAGGTACATACCCTTCAGAATGCCTTCTTCGGCACCTTCCGGCATGGCTGGCTGCTCGTAGTTTTCGTTCATCGCGGTCAGGTAATAGAAGCAGTTTTCCTGCTCCTGGTACATGCGACGCAGACCATCCTGAATAATCACCGCCATCTCGTAAGCGTAAGCAGGATCATAGGTAACACAGTTCGGGATCGTGCCTGCCAGAATATGGCTGTGACCATCCTGGTGCTGCAGACCTTCACCATTCAGCGTTGTACGACCGGCAGTACCACCCACCAGGAAGCCTTTCGCCTGAATATCACCGGCCAGCCAGGCAATATCACCAATACGCTGGAAACCAAACATCGAGTAGTAGATGTAGAATGGAATCAGGGCATAGTTGTGGTTGCTGTAACTGGAACCTGCGGCAACCCATGCGGACATCGCACCGGCTTCAGAGATGCCCTCTTCAAGGATCTGACCTTTCTTGTCTTCCTTGTAGTACATGATCTGATCAGCATCTTCCGGCTTGTATTTCTGGCCTTCAGAGGTGTAGATACCCAGCTGACGGAACATGCCTTCCATACCAAAGGTACGGGCTTCGTCCGGTACGATAGGCACCACACGCTCACCAATCTGCTTGTCTTTCACCAGACCGGACAGGATGCGGACAAAGGCCATCGTCGTGGAGATTTCACGATCACCGGAGCCTTTCAGCTGGGCTTCAAAGATCTTGTTGTCCAGACCCGGAATCTCAAGCGGCTCAAAACTCTTACGACGCGCTGGCAGATAACCACCCAAGCGTTCACGCTGAGTTTGCATGTACTGCATCTCAGGGCTGTCATCTGCAGGCTTGTAATACGGAACGTCTTCCAGCTGCTCGTCGGTCAGAGGGATGCCAAAACGGTCACGGAATTTTTTCAGGCCCGCTATCTGCAGAGATTTCACAGAGTGGGTATCGTTCTTCGCTTCGCCATCTTCACCGATGCCGTAACCTTTGACGGTATGCGCCAGAATAACGGTAGGTTTACCGGTTGTGTTCACCGCTTCATGGTACGCCGCGTATACCTTGTAAGGATCGTGGCCACCTCGGTTCAAACGGTAGATGTCTTCATCGGACATATCTTTAACCATATCCGCCAGCTCAGGATATTTGCCAAAGAAATGTTCACGGGTATAAGCACCGCCCTTCTGCTTGTAATTCTGATATTCGCCATCAACGACTTCATCCATGCGCTTTTGCATGATGTCTTTGTTGTCGCGTTCAAACAGAGGATCCCAGAAACGACCCCAAACCACTTTGATCACATTCCAACCAGCGCCACGGAATACGCCTTCAAGCTCATCCATGATACGGCCGTTACCACGAACAGGACCATCCAGACGCTGCAGGTTGCAGTTAATCACAAAGATCAGGTTGTCCAGTTTTTCACGACCAGCCAGAGAGATCGCACCCAGAGTTTCCGGCTCATCGCACTCACCGTCACCCAGGAAAGCCCAGATTTTACGGTCATCCATCGGCTTCTTGCCGCGGCTGTCCAGATACTTCATCACATGGGCCTGATAAATCGCGCCCAGAGGACCCAGCCCCATAGATACGGTTGGGAACTGCCAGTAGTCCGGCATCAGCCAAGGGTGTGGATAAGATGAAAGACCGTCCCCATCCACTTCCTGACGGAACTTATCCAGTTGCTCTTCGCTAAGACGACCTTCCAGGAAGGAACGGGAATAGATACCCGGTGCAGTGTGGCCCTGGATATAAACCAGGTCACCTTCAAAATCACCATTTGGCGCACGGAAGAAGTAGTTAAAGCCCACGTCGTACAGCGTAGCGCTGGACATAAAGCTGGAGATGTGGCCGCCAATACCGGGGTTTTTCTTGTTGGCACGCATTACCATCGCAATCGCATTCCAACGAATCACAGAACGGATACGCCGCTCCATAAACAGATCACCCGGCATACGAGCTTCACGGTGAACCGGAATAGTGTTGCGGTGTGGTGTAGTGATAGAGAAAGGGGGCTGAGCACCCTCACGACGTAAACGGTTACCCAGTTCGCTTAGCAGAAACTGAGCACGATCTTCACCCTCGCGATCCATTACAGAATCCAGTGAATCTAGCCATTCCTGGGTTTCTATCGGATCAAGATCTGCTCGTGTATCCAGACTCATATTATCAACTCTCCGCATTTTTCCGATTCAGCCGAGTCACAGATCATGTGACAGTTCCTATCATCGCGCTTTGTGCAGCACTTGTAGTTTATTTACATCAGGAACATTTCGGACTTTTTAATCTGAAGCAAAAAATTCAGGCTTTTAACTGAAATTTTGCGACCATTTCATATCGCGAGTGCGAAATGATTTAAAGAACTGCAGACCCACGATAGCCGGTCTGTCTTTAAACAAACTGGAGCCAGCAATTTTGTGGCTGGCCAGTCAGTTTTGTAAAAATACTACAAAAAAAAATTAAAGACAAAAATTAGAGTGGATAAGACCCACCTAATCAGTCATTTTTAAGACAAAGGTAGCAGAAAAAACGGGCAACAAATGACCCGATGCCTATAGAAAGATCCACTATACCTCTCCCCTTACAAGCCAAGCAGCTCCGCGAACACCGCTTGAATCACTATACGTTGGCGGCCGGACTTTAGTCTCGACAGAATCCGAAAAAACAAACTCCGGCAACCAGCGCAGGACGCGGGAATAAAGCTCTTCAATATTGCTCATGCCTCCGCCCAACACAATAGTATCAGGGTCAAGAATATTGATAACCTCTGACAAGGCAGCTGCTAACTGCTTACTGTAAATATCCAAAGCACAGAGCGCCTGTTTATCTTTCCGATCAATTAGCAGCGCAATGTCATGAGCCATCGGACTACCAACCAACCCACTCTGAGCACCAATCAAGGTTTGGTAGGTTTGAGCAAAACCATGACCGGACAGATAAGTCTCTACACAGTTTATTTTCCCACAATAACAGGCACGCCTTTCACCCTCAGGCAGCATGGAAAGAGGCATCGGATTATGTCCCCACTCACCCGCTATTCGATTGACGCCCTGCAAAACCTCTCCATTAATAACCACGCCACCACCAACCCCGGTACCAAGAATGACGCCAAAGACAACACGGTCACCAGCAGCACTTCCATCAATAGCCTCTGACAGTGCAAAGCAATTAGCATCATTGGCCTGCACAACACGCTTTCCTGTTATCTGTTCAAGATCATTCAGCAAGTATTGGCCGTTGAGGCAAGTGGAATTGCAATTTTTCATAGCACCTGTTTTTGTAGAAACCGCTCCCGGCGTGCCTACACCAACAGCATAAAAGGGACCATAATCATTATCTGCCTGATCAATGAGTGTTTTGATTGCTCTTAATGTCGCTTCATAATCCTTCATCGGTGTGTTGACCCGCTTGCGATATAGAATATCTCCGAACTGGTCTCCCTCAGCTGTAGTCAGAACAACGGCCTCTATCTTTGTCCCGCCAAGATCAATTCCCAGATACATTTTGTTGCACCCCATCACTACCAACGAACTGCCTTAAAAAAACAATCTAATGTACAATCCATCATTCTGAATTTTCTGACTCAGGTATACGTTATGAGCTTTTTGGCCGCCTTACAACGCCACATGGACACCCTAAGCAAACTTCAGGGCCTTGAGAGTGACATTCAACAATTGGCTAATAAAGTAGAGTTATCGATTCGCAATGGCGGCAAAATCATTTTTATGGGAAATGGTGGGAGTGCTGCAGATAGCCAGCATCTCGCCGCAGAGTTTGTCGTTAGGTATAAAAAAGAGCGCCCCACATTAGCCTCGATTGCACTAACGACAGATACCTCTATCATCACGGCCCACTCCAACGACTACAGTTTTGATACGGTATTCAGTCGCCAGATCGAAGCGCTTGCTCGATCGGAAGATATCGTGATTGGCCTCTCTACGTCCGGTAACAGCGCCAATGTGATCGATGCAATAAAAGTAGCAAAAGAGATTGGTTGTTATACCTATGCCTGGACCGGTGAAACCGGCGGTGGGCTTCTCGACATTGCCGACTCCACCCTGCGTATGCCTTCAAAGGAAACAGCCCGTATTCAGGAAGCGCACATGGTCATTGGTCATTGGCTTTGTGAAGCGATGGACGAACGCTTTTCAGAATAATCCGGATATCATCCAAAACGACAAAAAAGCAGCTTTAAAGCTGCTTTTTTGTCTTTATTCAATCTAATATCGTGCTAATGCTTAATTGCCATAAAGATATCAAAGAAAGTCGTCGGCTTTTCAATCTCTAAAGGAATATGAAGGCGACGGGCGATATCTGTTGCCGAAATCAAGCCCCTGATTTGCTCATTTTCACTATCGACGACCAGACAGTGCTGCTGTTTATTCTGTTTGAGCGTTTCCAGTACCTGATCAATATTAGCAGCAGCCAGCTCGTTATAATCGAGCGCCATCAGTTCCTGGCGTGGAATCATCAGATGCTGGACAAGTACCTCATCATGCTTGATCCGCTCTTCGTGCTGAACTTTAAAGAAGTTCTGTTCATCCAGTTCATTCAAACTAACAATCCCAACCAGCTCCCCCTCTTTGTCCAGAACCACTTTCATTCGGACATGGGCCTTGCGCATTAAGGATTCTGCATGAACAGCAGCCAGATTAGCCATCACAGATTGCGGAACATGTTTTTTGAAGTCTGTAAAGATTGCTAACGCAGGTGCACTTGGATCCAAATGATTAAACTCTTCCGGATGCACCAAGTGATAATCATTACCTACAGGTAATAGTTGCAGTGTTTTCATGGTAATGCCCTTATTTTGATAATAAAAAAATACTAGCGTCAGGCGGGCATTACTGGTGGGGCTCGAATAAGAGAACTTGAGACTGGGAGCCCCAAGACAGGAGCAGGCAAAGAGAAAGCGACAACCCGACACAAGCGAAGCGGCGTCAGACTTATTCTCTCTGCCAGCAATACAGAATCATCAGACCCGTTATCAGTATCACAGGCGATATCCGTAACAACCATTGCCGAATCTTCGGCAGGCTCAAATACCTGAACGTTATTTCCCTGCAGGATCAACAGCAGAAAAAAAACAAGTACTGATAGGGTTAATGAAAAACGAGACATAAAGTCATCCGTGTAAAGGGACTAACTTCAGCTTAGACAAGAACTTGCGTCATCGCAATAAAAAAGCCTTTTGCATATTACAAAAGGCTTTTTATTTATTACTTAACTGTTTCACCATGCGCTTGCTTGTCTGCATGGTAAGAAGACCGAACCAACGGGCCGGACGCCACATGCTTAAAGCCAAGGCCTTCAGCGATAACCCGAAGCTCATCAAACTCATCCGGATGCACCCAGCGATCAATCGCCAGGTGATTCTTGGATGGCTGCATATATTGACCTAAGGTCAGCATATCCACATTGTGGGCACGCAGATCCTTCATAACCTCAATTACTTCTTCTTTGGTTTCACCAACACCTAGCATTAAACCAGACTTAGTCAGAACATCCGGGCAACGGTCTTTATATTGTTTAAGAAGATCCAAAGACCACTGATAGTCAGCACCCGGACGCACCTTACGGTAAAGTGCCGGCACGGTTTCTAAATTGTGGTTAAAGACATCAGGTCGTGTCTGCTGCAAGATATCCAGAGCAATATCCATACGCCCCCGGAAATCCGGAACCAGTACTTCAATTTCAATACTGTCCATACGCTTACGGGTTTCAGAGATGCAGTCCGCAAAGTGCTGAGCACCACCATCACGCAGATCATCACGATCCACGGAGGTAATCACCACATATTTAAGACGCATATCCGCGATTGCCTCAGCCAACTCACGAGGCTCATCCTGATTCAGCGCATTCGGACGGCCATGGGCTACATCACAGAAAGGACAACGACGGGTACAGATATCACCCATGATCATGAACGTTGCGGTACCGCCATTGAAGCATTCACCCAGATTAGGACAAGCAGCTTCTTCGCAAACAGTGTGAAGTTTACGGGTACGCAGCGTATCTTTGATGCGACGAACTTCCGGCGTGGCATACATACGCACTTTAAGCCACTTCGGCTTACGGGGGATCTCTTCTGTTGGAATGATTTTTACCGGAATTCGATCTGTTTTATCGGCACCTCGCAGCTTAACACCCTGCTCAACTTTACCGGTTTTCTTGACCACTTTCTGACCGTTGTTTTCACTGACGTCGGCCATCGCATCAACGAATTGTGAGCGCGTATCACTCATAGACTAATCCAGCCCCTTCTGTTCTGTGATAGTCGGGTTTCCTAATCCCTTGATAAGGTGATTCAGAACCCATTGCGTCGCTTGCTCAGGGGTGACCTGAGGTGCAACTTCTTTAAGCTGTGTCATTCTCAACCCCTGATAACCACAGGGATTAATTCTTAAAAAAGGCGAGGTATCCATATCCAGATTGAAAGCCAGCCCATGAAATGAACAGCCTCTTCGAATACGAAGCCCCAGAGAGGCGATCTTACACTCTTCACCTTCAATCTGAACATAAACGCCAGGGGCATCTGGTTTGGGATAAGCCTTAACTCCAGCCTGCTTCAGGCTTTCCACAACTGAGTTTTCAATCAGAGTGACCAACTGACGCACGCCTGTTCCCAGGCGCTTAACATCCAACAACAGATAAACCACTAATTGCCCAGGGCCGTGATAAGTCACCTGGCCACCGCGATCGACCTGAATGACAGGAATATCCCCCGGAGCCAGTAAGTGCTCAGCTTTTCCGGCCAACCCCTGAGTAAATACCGGTGGATGCTCAAGCACCCAGATCTGATCCGCATCGTCAGATGTGCGTCCATTAGTATAATCCTGCATCTGCTGCAGGGTTTCCTCGTAAGGGACCTGCCCCAAATAGCAAACTTTCAATGCCGGTGCAGACTCTTGCTGTTCGGTCAAAGCAGCCCCTTAGATCACCATCTGGACACGGCCAGTGGCTTTCAGATCTTCAAAAATTGATTTCAACTGGGGCTCACCGGTCGCTGTTATCGTCACACGCACCGACTGAAACTTGCCACCACTACTTTCCTGAATACTGACGCTCGTCTGGTCAAAACCAGGGGCATGAATCTCAATCACATCCAACACCACCTGTTGAAAATCATTACCTGAGCGACCCACGACTTTTAAAGGATAATCGCAGGGAAACTCAATTTTTGGCGCTTCTTGATTACTCATTCTATTACAACCTTAGAAACTTCTAACCGAGGCTCAGACAAACTCCAGTCCGGAAATAGCAAAACGGGGCCTCAGGCCCCGTCCTCTTCACCGAGCTACGCCGGTGAGCCATTAACCAAAGTACTCGGTATTGTCTTTGGTTTTAACCAACGAATCCAGTTGGTCTTTATCTTTTAATGCTATAACCCGATACAAAACCGATATAGGGGCTGCATAGGTAAATTTCTAGTCCAGAAGCCCCATAAAGAAGAGCACAATACTGTCCCACAAACGTTTGAAGAAACCACCCTGCTCGACAGACTCCAGAGCCACAAGCGGACGTTCAGCCAAAACCTCATCATCCAGACTGATCTGGATAACCCCCATAGCCTGACCTTCACTTACCGGAGCCTTAATCACTTTATTAACATTCAGCTTAGCCGTCAGACGCTTAGCCTGACCTCTTGGAATGGTAATATTCAAATCTTCGCGGATCCCCAGCTTCACATCAACTTGCTGACCACCCCAAACTTTAGGCTCATTCAATACATCACCGGCCGAATAGGGCTTCAGGGTTTCAAAGTAACGGAAACCGTATGCCAACAGTTTCTGACTTTCCCGGGCACGAGCTTCTTCGCTATTGGTTCCCATAACGACAGAAATCAAGCGCATGTCACCGCGTTTAGCAGATGAAACCAAGCAGTATCCGGCTTCATCCGTATGGCCAGTTTTCAGGCCATCAACCGATTTATCACGCCATAACAAACGATTACGGTTTGCCTGTCGGATACCGTTATAGGTGAAATACTGCTGGGAATACACGCTGTAAAGATCCGGAAAGTCTTGAATGATATGACTTGCCAAAATCGCTAAATCATGAGCCGTTGAGTAATGCCCTTCTATGGGGAGACCTGTTGCATTCATAAACTGGGTATTTTTCATGCCCATAACTTGAGCATGTTGAGTCATCAGATCCGCAAAAGCCTCTTCACTTCCCGCTATATGCTCTGCCACAGCAATACTCGCATCATTACCTGATTGAATAATAATGCCTTTCAGCAAATTCTGGATAGTGACAAAGTCACCCTCCTTGATAAACATACGGGATCCGGGTGCTTTCCAAGCTTTAACACTGACACGTACTTTATCATTAGAGCTAAGGTTGTTTTTTGAAATCTCAGACTCAACCAAATAAGCAGTCATCATCTTAGTCAGGCTGGCCGGAGGGAGTTGTTTATCGGCATTGTGCTCAACCAACACATCACCACTATCGGCATCAATTAAAATATAGGATTTTGCAGCTAGTTTAGGGGGAGCAGGAATCAAAGCAGCCTGAGCTGTCACCGATAAAAAAAGCCCAAGAATAGAGAAGATGAGCACGGCCTTAGTTCGAATTTTTCGAAAAATCCTCATGATGACTAACTCTTAACCTTTGTGTATGCAGCAGGAAACTGCGTGTGTGTCCATTACCCGAAAGATGGGTAAAGCTGTTAAAACTAGCAAGTATATCATGCCAAACCAAAATCGCACCTGAGTTGCTTAACCAGCAGCAAAACAGTACATGTTTTTGACCACCATTCAGCTTCAGGGTTCATAGCGGAAATCAATGATCGAAAGGAATTATAATAGGACGAACAAAACCATTATTAGCTAACTGGTCAATCAGACTCTGAAGGTCTGAACGGGATTTTACTGGGCCCAACTGTACTTTATGCAACAAACGGCCGTTTATAGTTGCAGTGACAATAGTCATCTTGTGACCAGTAGCCCTTTCAAGCTGAGAACCCAGCTGCTGTGCTGAAGAAGACTTACTCAAAGCAGCCACCTGAACAAGTAGGGGAGGCTGAAGTTGGTTGACGGCCAAGTTCATACCGCCTTTCCAAGTGACAGGGTCAATAGCTTCAATACGAACAGGGGCCGTTCCAGAACCCAACATATCGAGGCGTGCTGCGGCAGCATAAGAAAGGTCAATCACCCGGCCATCATGAAAAGGGCCTCGATCATTAACGCGGACCAAAACTTGCCTGCCATTACCCAGATGAGTCACAAGGACATAAGAAGGAAGCGGTAGGCTCTTATGCGCTGCAGAAAGCTGGTACATATCATAGATTTCACCATTAGAGGTGTGGTATCCATGAAATTTTTTACCATACCAAGATGCTATTCCTTCAGCCTTATAACCCTTACTGGTGGGCATAACAGAATAACTTTTACCCCAAACAGTATAAGGTGATTTATTACCGGCTCGACTAGGTGGCTCATAGACAGGATAAAGCTCCTTAATCTTACTCATATCAAAGGCTTCATCTGGTGCCGCATCTTGATGAAGCTCATAACGCGAGTCCGAAGAATTGGATGAACAACCGCTAATTAAAGCTAAAAAAGTAAGCACTACACCAAAGCGGGAGAAGCGAGCGATGGGCTTCTGACTGGACATAACACTCATCAAAGACAGCATAGCTGTACCAGAAAACATCGCTGGCATCGTCTTATTCCACCTATCCCTTCTGATCCGCTTTTTTGATCTCCTGACTTAGCTGGTAAACAGCCATAGCATAGAGCTTACTGTGGTTGTAGCGGGTGATCACATAGAAATTTTCTAAACCTAGCCAGTACTCTGCTCCCCTCGCCCCCTGCAACTCCATAGCCGTTGCTAAGCCACTGTAACGACGGCCATTCGAAGGGGTAAAGCCCTTCGACGCCAACTCGTCAACCGAGGATTCAGGTTTCAGACCGATATTTAGGAACTCTTTAATCTCATTACCTTTGACCGTTGCAGGAACAACAACCGGTTCACCAGTCTCCCATCCATGCTCTTTAAAGTAGTTAGCAACACTGCCGATCGCATCGGTTGGGTTATTCCAGATATCGCGCTTTTTATCGCCATCAAAATCAACAGCAAAGTTGCGATAACTGCTTGGAATAAACTGACCATAACCCATCGCGCCAGCGTAGGAACCTTTAATAGAAAGTGGATCAATACCTTCTTCACGGGCAAGAATGAAGTATTCCTTCAGCTGGCCACGGAAAAACTCAGCACGAGGCGGATAATCAAAAGCCAGAGTACTTAAGGCATCAACAACGCGGTAATTGCCGGCCATCCGTCCATAGTAGGTTTCAACACCGATAATGGCCGTTACGATCTCTTTTGGCACACCGTAAACCATCTCCGCGCGTTCAAGCACAGCACGGTGTTTACGCATAAAGCGAACACCGCCATCAATTCTCTTTTGGGTGATAAAAATCTTGCGGTAATCTTTCCACTCCAGCGTTTTTTCTGCCGGACGAGATATTGCATCCAAGATACTCTGCTTTTTCTCAGCTTTATCAAGCACCGACTTAAGCGGAGATGGAGTAAAGCCATGGTCACGCACCATTTCAGTAACAAAGTCCTCAATCAGAACATTACGCTCATATTCTGTCTGCGCTGGTTGCTCCGGTGTATTGGCAGTAGCACAACCAACAGGCAGGACTGCCAGCGTTACAACCGTACCACTCCCTAACCAGCGCTGAAGTGTAGCTTTGATACTCATCAGATATCCCATGATGTCATTTCCAAAACTGAATTGGCTTGTTTTCAGGAGTCCGCACTCTAGCAAACAAGCACATGAAAAACATTTATTAATCCCCACCGATCACAACGAGGAGCTACTTCCTGACCAGGCTCCGGTGGGTATGTATCGACATCAGAATGCCAAAACCCGCCATCAGAGTTACAATGGACGTCCCACCAAAACTCACCAGAGGCAGTGGCACCCCTACAACCGGAAGCAGGCCACTTACCATACCGATATTCACAAACACGTAAACAAAGAACGTCAGGGTTATACTGCCGGCCACAAGACGTCCGTAAGTATCCTGAGCATTAAGAGCAATAAAAAGCCCACGCCCAATGATGGCCATATAGACCAAAAGAATCAGGCAAACTCCGATCAGGCCAAACTCTTCGGCTAGCACCGCAATAATAAAGTCCGTGTGGCGTTCCGGAAGGAACTCCAACTGCGACTGTGTACCTTCAAGCCAACCCTTACCGTACAGGCCACCGGAACCAATTGCCGTCTTAGACTGAATAATATTCCAGCCCGACCCCAGCGGATCGCTCTCAGGATTCAGAAAGGTCAGCACCCTCTGTCGCTGGTAATCATGCATCACATACCAAAGCGCAGGCATAGCCGCGATTCCCAAAGCGATAAACCCACCGATCAGCTTCCAACTCAGCCCTGCAAGCAGAACAACAAAAAGTGCCGCTGCAGCGACCAGCAAAGAGGTCCCCAAATCAGGCTGACGGGCAATCATCAGAACCGGAACACCAATAATGACCGCAGAAATGAACAAATGTTTCCAACTTGGCGGTAATGGCCGGTTAGCCAGAAACCAGGCAACCATCATCGGCATCGCCAGCTTCATAATCTCAGAAGGCTGAAAACGGAAGCCAACCCCTGGAATCTGGATCCATCGCTGAGCACCTTTCGCTCCGACACCAAACAGCAAGACACATAGCAGAAGGACTGCTCCGCCAAAATAAAACACTGGGGACCAGCGCTGCAGATGCCGGGGTTCTATCTGAGCAATAACAAACATCCCTCCCAATGCCACCAGAAAGCGCATACCCTGCCGCTGCACATCATGAATACTCTCACCAGAAGCGCTATAAAGTATAAATAGGCCGCTGCCTATCAGTACAAAAAATATCATTAACAACCAGAAGTCGATATGCACTCGTTCGAGCCACCCCGCGGGACGCTGGAACGCATGGGTAGCACCAGGCAACCGATGAAGAAAGTCCCGTGTACTCACTGAGTTTTTGCCTCCGATATTGTTGCATTCTCAGTTGTATTACTTTTTTTCAAATAGGCATCGAAGACCATTTGAGCAATAGGCGCAGCCGTTGCACTACCGCTACCGGCATTTTCTACGATGACAGCCAAAGCAATTTTAGGATCATCTGCAGGAGCAAAGCCGGCAAACATCGCGTGATCACGGTGGCGCTCAGCCAGCTTGCTTTCATCGTAAACCTCATCCTGCTTGATACTTTTCACTTGAGCCGTACCGGTTTTTCCCGCCATTATATAATCGATTTTTCGCCCAAGCTTACGGGCTGTTCCCTGGCTGCTGTGAACAACGGCTACCATGGCATCAATTACCATGTCCCAGTGTCTTTCATCGGAAAGAACCACATCATCCGGCGCATTTGGAGTCTTAATCGGAATGCTCTGATTACCGATGCTTTTCACCATTCGCGGCTGAATCCACTTGCCCTTATTGGCCAAAACAGCCATGGACGTCGCAATTTGCAGAGGCGTTGCCTGCCAGTACCCTTGCCCAATCCCAACACTTAATGTCTCACCCGGAAACCAAGGGGATTTTCGTTTTGTCTTTTTCCATTCTCGGCTTGGCATCAGGCCTGCGGAAGCCTGAGGCATATCCAGAGACGTATTCAGGCCAAAACCAAAACGCTGCATAAATGGATGAATACGATCAATCCCCAGATTGTAAGCAAGGTCATAAAAATAGGTATCATTGGAGACGACAATCGCTCTTCTGAGATTCACAGTACCATGGCCCGAGCGTTTCCAGTTTCGATAATACCGGTCATCATTCGGTAGTTGATACCACCCCGGATCCTCAATCGTCTGATTTTCATCGATGACTCCCTCCTCAAGGCCAGCGATAGCTAGGAAGGACTTAATCGTTGAAGCAGGAGGGTAATTACCTCGAATACTTCGATTAAACATTGGCAAATCTCGTGACGTAATCAGCTCTTGATATGTTTTACTATCAATGCCCGACACGAAAAGATTGGGGTCAAAGCTGGGCGTACTAACTATGGCAAGAATACCGCCGGTTTTAGGCTCAATCGCAACAATTGCTCCCCGAAACCCCGTCAGAGCACGCATAGCGGCATATTGCAGATCCGCATCTAGGTGCAATTTCAACGACTGCCCAGGCTGAGGTAAAGTCTCATCAAGAACACTCAATACCCGCCCCCGGGCATTTGTTTCTACGGTTTGAACGCCCACTTTGCCATGTAACGTTTCTTCGTACTGGCGCTCAATTCCACTTTTACCGATATAGTAAGTACCCGCATACTGGGATCGATCAACTTTTTGTAAGTCACGCTCGCTGATGCGGGATACGTAACCCAACACGTGGGCCGTCATAGGACCATAGGGATAGTGACGGATCAGCTGAGCTTCAATCTCTACACCCGGCAAGCGGTAGCGATTAACCGAAATTTTAGCAATTTGCTCTTCAGTCAGCTGGCTTAATAGAAGTGCAGAATGGAAAGGACGCCGCTGGCTGTATGCCTGAGTGGCCATTTCTTCCCGTTGCTCATCATTCAGCTCAAGAATTTCAGCCAGAGAATTCAGCACGCTTTGAATATCTTCCGCCTGCTCCCTCACAAACATAAGGTTGTAACTGGGGAGGTTTTCAGCCAGTACACGGCCTTTACCATCAAAGATCAGACCACGGGTCGGAGGTATCGCCCGGACGTGCATCCGGTTTTTATCAGATTTGGTACTGTAAACATCGTATTGGTAAACCTGCAGGTAGACCATACGCGCGATCAGCACCATCACAAGAAGGATAACGATGGCAAAAGCAACAAAGATCCTTTCCTTGAAGAGTCGATACTCAAGGTCGAGGTTTTTCAGTGTGCGTTTTTCTGACATCAGGATGTCACCGTTCTTGAAAAAAGAGGGGGTTAGCGATGATACGGGTGACCCTGAATGACACTCCAGGCGCGATATACCTGCTCAGCCAGCAGGATTCTAACCATAGGATGCGGCAATGTCAGAGGTGATAATGACCACTGCTGATTAGCCCTCTGTTTGCATTCCGGAGCTAACCCTTCCGGGCCACCCACCAAAAGACAAACATCACTGCCCAGCATCTGCCAGCCTTCAGCCTCTCTGGCCAGTTGCTCCGTTGACCAGGGCTTACCCAACACTTCAAGGGCAACCACATGATCGGATGGGCTGATTTTAGACAGCATCAGCTCACCTTCTTTGCGGATTGCACGCTCGATATCAGCGTTCTTGCCGCGATTGCCGGGAGCGATCTCAATCAACTCAAGAGAGAACTCCCGGGGCAGACGCTTAGCATACTCATCGTAGCCTTGCTCCACCCACTTGGGCATTTTAGTGCCCACTGCAATAAGCTTGATCTTCAAGAATGGCTCTCCGCCGATTCCTGATTAGCCGTCTCCTGAACAGAGTCTTCCGGCAGATCACTCCACAGTCGCTCCAGGTCGTAGAACTGACGGGTAGCAGGCTGCATGATGTGAACCACGATATCCCCCAGATCCACCAAAACCCACTCGCTGCCGGACTGACCTTCAACACCCAAAGGACGAACGCCCTGTTCTTTAACATTCACCACAACATTATTAGCCAGAGAAGCCACATGGCGGGTAGATGTACCGCTGGCGATAATCATAAAATCAGTAACACTGGTGTTGCCTTGAACATCAAGTACAACAATTTCGTTACCTTTCATCTCTTCCAGCGAGTCAATAACCAGCTGCTTGAGTTGTTCTGTTTGCATAGGACCTCAGATTTCCAGGATTAACCAGACACATTCAGGATTAATCGAATAAGAGCGTAATTGTCTTACAACTTAGAGCAGCTTTGTAGCCTTAATGTTCATTTCACTGTAAAAACTCGTCATTTCACGTCAAAAAGTCCGACAATTAAACACATGAACATTTAAATCGAGCATAACAAACATAAAGTGGCAGAAAATTCAGTCAGAAGATGTCCTGTAAAGCCCGTGCTTTTCGATATAAGCCAAGACCGATTCCGGCAACAGATAGCGGACCGATTGGTTATCGGCCAGCTGTTGACGGATATAGGTTGCCGATATCTCGAGTTGCGTAGGCAGGCGAACCGGAACGATCCGACCATAACGATGCGCTGACAGCATTTCCGGATTCGTATTCAAATCCCGCCATAACCGAGCTTCTTCTGATTGAGGATCCAACTCAAAACCCGGTCGGGTTATGACCACCAGATTGGCCAGTTCTAAAATACGCTGCCACTGATGCCAGCGAGTAAAGTGAGCAAAAGCATCCACACCCAACACCCAACAGATCACCGTGCTTTCACCCAACTCGTCTCTCAGGCTCTGAAGCGTCAGAACAGAATAGGAGGCCTGATCCCGACAAAGCTCTCTGTCATCAATACAGAGGCTTTCTTCACCGGACACGGCCAACTGGAGCATCTCTAATCGCTGTTGACTGGTTCGCCCCGGCTGCTGACGATGTGTCGTCTGATGGCAGGGCACAAGATGCACCTCATCGAGCGCCAGCTTCTGCTTTAACTCAAGCGCTGATCTCAGATGACCGTTATGTACCGGATCAAAGGTACCGCCCATGACAGCAACTACACTAGATTTATCTGACATAATTTTTTCTGAATAAAAAAAGATTCAACAGAGGGAAACACTCAAAGCTAACGACATCTCACAGGGCGATCAATAACAATCAGAAAACCACGAGAAAAGCCCCGATTAACAACGATGCAGCGACAAACAAAAACGGCAGACTAAACAGCCTGCCGTTTCAGTTTTACCGGAAGATACATTAATCCCGGATATGGCCATCACCAAAGACAACGTATTTCTGAGAGGTCAGACCTTCCAGCCCAACAGGACCACGAGCATGAATTTTATCAGTAGAGATGCCGATTTCAGCACCTAAACCATACTCAAAGCCATCGGCAAAACGGGTCGAAGCATTAACCATAACAGAGCTGGAATCCACCTCCGCCAGGAAACGGCGCGCCAAGGTATAATTCTCAGTCACGATGGCATCGGTGTGATGAGAGCCAAAATCATTAATATGATCGATCGCTTCATCTATCGATGACACCACTTTGATTGCAAGAACCGGAGCCAGATATTCCGTGCTCCAGTCCTCTTCCGTCGCAGGAACCGCATCCGTCAGAATAGCACGGGTCTTTTCACAGCCCCGCAGCTCAACACCTTTAGCAGCGTATTCTTCAGCCAGCAGAGGAAGCACCTGTGATGCCACAGATTCAGCAACCAGCAGGGTCTCCATGGTATTACAGGTGCCATAACGATGAGTCTTGGCATTTACCGCAATTTTAACGGCTTTTTCCAGATCCGCCTGATCATCGATATAAACATGGCAGATACCATCAAGGTGCTTAATTACCGGCACAGAGGCATCGCGACTGATCCGCTCGATCAGACCTTTACCACCACGGGGGACGATCACATCAACAAATTCCGGCATGGTGATCAGCTCACCAACCGCTGCGCGGTCCGTTGTTTCCACAACCTGAACCGTCGCTGCTGGCAGACCTGCAGCTTCAAGACCTTCAGCCAGGCATTTGGCAATCGCCTGATTGGAATGAATCGCTTCAGAACCACCGCGCAGAATCACAGCATTACCGGACTTCAGGCATAGACTGGCGGCTTCAACCGTTACGTTCGGGCGTGATTCGTAAATAATGCCGATGACACCCAGCGGTACACGCATCTTACCCAGCTGAATTCCGCTTGGACGGTAATTCATATCGGTAATTTCACCGACAGGATCCGGCAACGCCGCGACCTGACGCAGGCCTTCAATCATGGTGTCGATCACTTTCGGCGTCAGCGCCAGACGATCCAGTAACGCACTGTCCAGACCGTTGTTACGACCATTTTCCAGATCTTTTTCATTCGCTGCTGCCAGTGCCGGTCGGGCCGCATTCAGGGCATCTGCGGTGGCCATAATTGCCTTATTCTTCAGACCGGTATCTGCTTTCGCAATTGCGCGAGACGCAAGACGGGCATTCTGTCCCATCTCCTGCATGTACTCTTTGATATTCATGGTGTAAACCCTGATGCTCTCGTTATTCGCAGGCAGATACTTTCTGCCATGCCTGGTGTTTCCCACTTTGAGGCTCTGCTCCAAAGTGTACACACGTTGTTATCCGGCAAAGGTCATCACCCTGAAACAAATAAACAAGCGTTATCTGCTCAGAAAATGATTCACTCGGCGCCGGCATACCATTAAATGGCCGAAATCCAAGCCATTCTATCGGAATAGTCGTTTGACTGTACCTTCCGTGTATAGCGCTCTGCGGGTAACAGAAGCTCAGTGAAATAACAGAAGGTCTAAACGCTTAAATCTGAACAAGAAATATATCCGGAACGCCCCTACCTTTAAGGACTTTAACCGTTATAATTCGTTGTAATCATTTTCCCGAACAGGCAACTATACGCGAATGGACACCAAGTACAAAGCACGCCTGAATGCTGTTTATTTTATTCTGGCTGGGGTATTCACTCTGCTGCTGGGATGGACTCAGTACCTGAACCAACTACCGGAAGCCGGCCAGACTCTGATGCTGGTCAGCGCGACCTTAATGACGACAGGCATCTATAACTTCTGGTTCACACAAAAGCCATCAAGATTATTACCGCTACTGATTATGGCTGTCGTCGCCACTCTGACAATTGCCGGCTTTTGGGTTCCGGTCATACTGACAGCGCATTGGGCCTATATCCTGCCACTGTATCTGTTCAGCCTTCTGCCATTCAGGACAGCACTTTCTTTAACGTTGGGATACGCACTGTTTTTCAACCTGTCCACGACCGTTCAGCTGGAGGGGATTGAACGACTTCAGGTACTCTATCTTTTCTGGTCAGCAACCTCGATCGCCTGCATCCTGATCTTTACGAATCGCGAAAAACAACTGCGGCTGCAGCAGGTTGTCAGTCTGGATGCGGAAAGCACAGCCTACAACACCCAACAACTGATGGACGACCTGCCAAGGGAGCTTGCACGCGCTGACCGCGAAAACACAAGCCTTGCTCTTCTTTGCTTCAAAGGGCGGACCGAGCATTCTGAACTCACGCTGAGAAAGACCTCAGACGTAATCAGTGAAGACCTTCGTCCTTTTGACCGCCTGTACAGAGTGGACGACTATCTGGTTGCACTAACCCCCTCCGGTTCATTCAGAGACAGCCTGAGTATCTGCTACCAGTACTACAATAATTTTAATGACCGAATGCACTTGGCAGCAGTTGTACCTGGAGAACATGAAACAGAAGATGAACTCCTGGATAAGGCAGCCGCCGCTATCGCTTTTGCCTCACAACAGGATGTAAACGCCCCTCTTTACCTGAAAAGTGACTTTATTGATATCCAGAATGAGCAGGAATTCCATGATTGATCTGGGCCAGAACCTTTCCAAAATGCGTGACAATATTACCTCTGGACTTTATCTGTCGCTGGCAATCGCATTAGCCGTTATCGCCTGGTATCACTACATGCTTGGGCATTATAGTCAGATCCTATGGCCGGCACTATCGAGCCCCTTTGTTCTGGTGCTGGCATTGATTCGTTTCTTTCAGAGTAAAGACAGTCGTGATCTGACCCCATATCCTCTGCTAACAATTCTGGGATTAACAGTTTTGAACAGTGGCCCGCTGTTTGACCCCCTGTATCGTCAGTGGCTCTATATGATTCCTGTGCTGACCTATTTTATTCTGCCAGTCCGCCAGGCCTCTATCAGCCTGCTGGTATTCTTTTCGCTATTTGTCATTTTTGCTGTTGAAGAAATCAACCCTTTAATTTTGGTTGACTTAGCAATCAACCTCAGCCTTTTCTCCGGAATCAGTTTTATCTTCGCCTATACGCAAGAAAGTCAGACTCGGACACTCGAGCGCCTGAGTGGTAAAGACAGCCTGACCAGTGCATTTTCAGCTAACCAATTAAGTAAACGCCTGTTGGCAGAGGTTGCCAGGGCCAAAGAGACCCGTCGACCACTATCAACTCTTCTCTTCACTATTTACAACTTCGAAGACTTCACGCTCCGGCATGGAGAATACAAAACCCGTAACCTGCTACTGAAGATCTATAAGACAATGAAAGATGTCAGCCGTAGCGGTGATGAGATCTACCGCATGAGTGGTAACAGCTTCTTGCTTCTACTGCCGAACACATCAATCAATGGCTGCATCGTACTTCAGGAACGCTTGGTTCAGCAGGTTGCAGAACATATAGAACTGTCACTCATCACCCAGGATTTAGGTCTCAACCCAGCGACCTTACAAGCCAGCGAGGATTCCCAGCAATTTCTTGAAAGGGCACTAGGAAACTCGGTACCGGACAACCGCAGTGCACTCTGATCACCTGAAGGGACTGCTGAGCCTTCACAGCGGACTGCTTCTGTTTGGCGGTACGGCACTATTCTCCCAGACTCTGAATCTTAATGCCCTGGATATGACAGCCTGGCGCTGCCTGATCGCAGGCGTTCTTTTGCTGGGCTGGTTAAAACTCAGAGGCAAACCTCTTGGCTTCGAGCAGATACAACTGAACATCGGCATTCTCGGGTTATCAGTCGTGATGGGGCTACATTGGGTAACCTACTTCCACGCCATGCAGATTGCCGGAGTCACGGTCGGAATTCTGGCTTTGTTTACCTTTCCGGTAATGACCGTACTTCTGGAACCTGTCTTTGACCGGGTGCGCCTCAAAGGCAAAGATCTGTTCGCAGCACTGCTGGTGGTTGGCGGCATTACCCTGATGACACCCTCGCTGAACCCCGATGATCCGATCGCTTTGGGGGTTTTCTGGGGTGTGATTTCAGCGTTTCTGTTTACCCTGCGCAATCTCTTTATGAAGAAGTACTACAGCCGGTACAGCCCCCTGCTAACCATGGGTTGGCAGTCACTATTGGTTGCACTGATGCTGCTGCCTTTCGTCTCCGGGAAACTCTTTACCCTCCCTAGCGAACAATGGTTCCAGCTTTTCCTGCTGGCGACAGTCTTTACCGCAGCGCCTCATACGCTTCTGGCCAACAGCCTGCGCTATCTGAAAGCCGCCAGTATCAGCCTGATCTCCTGCCTGCAGCCCGTTTATGGGGCACTACTGGCCTTCCTTATTTTGGGCGAACAGGCAGAAACCATGACTCTGATCGGCGGCAGCCTGATTATTGCGGCGGCGGTTAATGAAACCCTGAGCAAAAAGAAAGCCTGATACCAAACGCCAGAACAGCATACGACCAGATCAGGGGATTCAGGAATCCTCAGCAGACTGCACACAAAGCAGATCTCTGTCGATTCCTTCCGGTAATTGATTCAGCGTTTTATCGATAGCCCTTCTTCTGATCCCTTCCGGCACCCGCATACCGGCACCTTCATCCGATGCTATAGCATCTTCTGTATCGGGCAGGATCAACATCCACAAAATGCCATAGAATTTGTGGATTCGGCTGCGATCTTCTCGCTGATAAACCGGTTTCGAGTCGGCACCTGTATCCAGAATTTCAACCCGGCTTTCTTCAAAGTCGAGCCAATAGGTCGGAATGATTCCCAGCGTCCAGGAAGCGATATAACCGGAAGGGTTTTCACTGGCGTAATCGTAGGGAGCATCCGTGTGCACTCTTAGCTGGTAACGCTTAGGTTCACTCCAGCAGTAGGAAACAGAATGTTCCGTTTCAATATTTTCCAGATCACCACCGATATAGCCTACGCAACCGGACAGCATCAGAAGTGTCAGTAAGATGGCTGAAAGTCGATACATAAACATCCTTGTTTCCTGAGAAGATTTTGAACGTGCTGTAGAGACCGGGGCTACTCGCCCCACTTAGGCATCAGTTTCTGTTCAAAACCCAGCTGATCCAGAATACGGGCAACAATAAAGTCCACCATATCCTCAATGCTTTGCGGGTTGTGATAAAAGCCAGGACTTGCCGGCATCACCAGAGCCCCCATCCGGGTCAGCGTCAGCATGTGCTGCAAATGCACCTCATGATAAGGCGCCTCCCGATGCACCAGAATCAGCTGACGACGCTCTTTTAACGCGACATCAGCCGCCCGTTCGATCAGGTTATTACTGGCTGCCGTGGCAATGGCAGACAACGTGCCTGTTGAACAAGGGCAAATCACCATTTTGTGAGGCGCACCGGAACCGGAAGCTACCGGAGCCATCCAGTTCTCACGGCCATAAACCTTAATCTGCCAGGCTTCGGCCTTAAAACGCTCCACCAGATAAGCCTGTAACTTATCGCTGGCAGACAGGAAACGCTCTTCGGTCTCAGTCGCAATCACGACCTGAGCCGCCTTTGACACCATCACAGAAACTTCACAACCCAGCGCCACCAGACACTCGATCAGGCGGATGCCGTACTGTGCACCGGACGCTCCGGTCAGGGCAACCGTCACGCGCTTATCGGCGCTTAATGCTGCAGAGGGGCACACGGCGGAATCAGTAGAAGGCTGTTCGGGATGACTCATATAGGACTCTTGAATAGAAGGAACAAAGTAAACAGTAGCAGGGATTACCAAAATAAACGGGGCTACGATTACCGCAAGGCTATAACTGTCGTTATATCCGGCAAAGCGGAAAGACAAGAATAACATCAACGGCAAAAGCAGCCCCGAGTGCACGACAACCCTCTTACGGGAGTCATCGTGACTCAGTGCATCCGTGGATAATGAACCTTAGTCGAAGCCATACTGACGGGTTGAGCTATTTCCTGTGTTCAGGCAAGGCGTGCTCAGACTAAGTGAGCCTCAGGACTTGGTGGCCAAAGCATCCAGCAGCTTCTGATGAATCCCGCCAAAACCGCCATTACTCATGACAACGATACGATCACCGGGGCGACTTACTTCAACCAGGCGGACAATCAGATGCTCCAGATCGCCAACCAGTTCTGACGGAACCGGAGAATTGGCAACAACCGACCCCAGATTCCAATCTAAGCCCGGAGGCTGATACCAAAAGGCTTCATCCGCATGTTGTGTACAATCGATCAGCTGAGACTGCAGAGTGCCCAAGCGCATGGTATTGGAGCGAGGTTCGATAACCGCAAGGATACGACCTTCACCTTCCTGCAGATGCGGATCCAGCGCCAGCTGGGCTTTAGCCCCTTCCAGCGTGGTATTAATCGCTGTCGGGTGATGGGCAAAGTCGTCATAAACCTTAACCCCATCCACTTCGCCACGCAGCTCCATACGTCGCTTCACATTGCGGAATTCCGCCAGCCCCTGAGCCGCAATCTCTGGTGTCACACCCACATGGCGGGCAGCTGCAATTGCGGCTACGGCATTGGCCACATTGTGCTGACCAGATAGCGACCAGTTCACTTCCGCCACGTCTTCACCGTCCAACAAAACCTTAAAGCGACTGCCATCTTCACGCAGCATACGGGTTGACCAGCCAGCACTCTTACTGCCTGAAGGCCTGATGGGTTGCGCCGGAGTCCAACACCCTTGCTCCAGAACACCTTTAAGTGGCTCACAATCTGAATACACAACCAGACCTTCAGAAGGCACGGTGCGGATCAGATGGTGGAACTGACGCTGGATCGCTGCCAGATCCGGGAAGATATCCGCGTGGTCAAACTCCAGATTATTCATAATCAGGGTGCGTGGGTGATAGTGCACAAACTTGGAACGCTTATCGAAAAAGGCCGAGTCGTATTCATCCGCTTCGATAACAAAGAAAGGAGTTTCACCCAAACGGGCCGAGATACCGAAGTTTTCCGGCACACCACCCACCAGAAAACCCGGTGCCATTTTGGCATAGTCTAATATCTGCGCCAGCATACTGGTGGTGGTGGTTTTGCCATGGGTACCGGACACTGCCATCACCCACTTATCTTTCAGCACATGCTCAGACAACCACTGAGGACCGGAGGTATAAGGGATACCCTTGTTCATAACATGCTCAACCGCCGGATTGCCCCGGCTCATAGCATTACCAACAATCACCAGATCCGGTGCCGGATCCAGCTGTTCAGGATCAAAACCTTGCGTGATCGCTATGCCCTGCTCTTCCAGCTGAGTGCTCATCGGCGGATAGACGTTAGCATCGGAACCTGTGACCTTATAGCCCAACTCACGGGCCAGAATCGCCAGACTGCCCATAAAGGTTCCGCAGATACCCAGAATATGCAGATGCATAAAAACTCCCTAAAGCATTTTGATCACGCAGCGATTGCAATAAGGCATCCGGCGCGAGCCTGAAAAAAATGCCAGAAGATTAGCATGAGAAGGCTTTTCCCCCAAACACAGGCATCGGATAAATCCGTTTGAGTGACAGAATACCAACCGTAAAACAGATGGTTACAGAGCCGATGCTAATAAAGCATGAAAAAAGCGGTCTCCAGTCATGCAAAAGCGGGCAATTTCGAGTAGTATTGCCGACATTTTTCGGGGCCGAAAAAGTTTCGTTTGAGAATAAAATCTCATTCGCTTAGGCCACATATTTATAGACCTCAACGACTCTCAGGAGCCAGTTCAGAGATGAGCAAGCAAAACGCGTTTTATGCCCAGTCAGGTGGCGTGACTTCAGTTATCAATGCCAGTGCCTGTGGTGTGATCGAAACCGCACGTAAACACAGCGACAAAATCGGTACCGTATATGCAGGTCAGAACGGCATCATTGGTGCGCTGGTTGAAGAGCTGATCGATACAAATGCGATCTCTGAACAGGACGTTGCCGCTCTGCGTCATACTCCAGGCGGTGCTTTCGGTTCCTGCCGTTACAAGCTGAAAGATATCGAGACACACCGCGAGCAGTACGAGCGTCTGATTGAAGTATTCAAAGCCCACGATATCGGCTACTTCTTCTACAATGGCGGTAACGACTCTGCAGACACCTGTCTGAAAGTGTCTCAGATCTCTGAGAAGCTGGGTTACCCGATCAAAGCGATCCACGTTCCTAAGACTGTAGACAACGATCTGCCAATCACCGATACCTGCCCGGGTTTTGGTTCTGTGGCTAAGTACATCGCGCTGTCCACGATGGAAGCAGGTCTGGATATTCAGTCTATGTGCGAAACCTCTACCAAGGTATTTATCCTTGAGGTGATGGGCCGTCACGCAGGCTGGATCGCTGCAGCCGGTGGTCTGGCACAGCAGGCTGAAGGTCAGCCGCCACATATCATCATCTTCCCTGAGATCGCTTTCGACCGTGAAGCCTTCATGAAGAAAGTCGATCAGAGCGTTAAAGACAACGGCTACTGTGTCATCGTCGTGTCTGAAGGTGCTCACTACGAAGACGGAACCTTCATCGCAGATGCCGGTACGAAAGATGCCTTCGGCCACACTCAGCTGGGCGGTGTCGCTCCGACTCTGGCAAACATGGTGCGTGAAGATCTGGGTTACAAATACCACTGGGCGGTTGCGGACTACCTGCAGCGCGCCGCACGTCACATCTCTTCCAAAACGGACGTTGAGCAGGCTTACGCCGTAGGTCAGGCCGCGGTTGAGATGGCGGTTGAAGGCAAGAATGCCGTCATGCCAGCGATCATCCGTAAGAGCAACGCGCCGTTTGAGTGGGTGATTGAAGAAGCGCCTCTGGATAAAGTAGCAAACGTTGAGAAATTCATGCCACGCGACTTTATCACTGAAGACGGTTTTGGTATCACCGAAGCGTGCCGTGAATATCTGGAACCTCTGATCCGTGGTGAAGCAGAACTGCCTTACGACGAGAAAACCGGTCTGCCGACTTATGTTCGTCTGAGCCATCAGCTGGCTGAAAAGAAACTGCCGGAATTTAAAGCGTAATATCATTAGATACCCGCTTTAGCACCGGCAAGAAAAAGCCCCGATGAATTCATCGGGGCTTTTTCGTTTATGACCCCTTACACTTTTCTATGCTCTCTCCACAGTCCTTCCCCTACGAATAACCTTTATTCACAAAACTCATTTCACTTAATAACCATTTTGAAGGAACATATTCGATCCTCATCTAAGGGGGGATTGCTGAATAGGGACTCAAATATGAACACCGCACGTATTAACCCCTGGTGGGTTGTTCTCGCCGCTGGCGTTATTCTGGCTTACAACATGGGCGTTCGCCTTTCCACTGGTCTTCTGATTCCGGATATCAATCGCGATATCAGCATCAGTCAGGCAGACCTCGCCTTTGGCTTTGCGGTACAGAATCTACTTTGGGGGGCGGTGTCACCCGTTGCGGGTTTGTTGGCAGAACGATTCGGCACTGTCCGTGTCCTGCTGATCGGTGCGGTGCTTTATGGATTGGGCATGGTCCTGGCGGCTATTGCACAGGACAATACCCTGTTCTTTATCGGTAATGCCCTGCTGGTGGGTATTGGTGTTGGAGCCACAACTTTTCCGATTGTTCTCGCCGCTGTGGGTCAGAAATTCCCTGCCCGTAAACGCACCCTGGCTCTTGGTATTGCCAGTGCGGGGGGCTCTCTGGGACAGTTTGGTTATGCTTTTATTCTCGGAAAAATCAGCCCGGTCATCGGCTGGTCCGATACCTTCATGTGGTTTGCCGGCTCTACTCTGGTAGTCTTTGCACTGGCCTGGTTACTGGCCGAGAGCAAACAGCTCAGGGAAGAAAGGCGGGAGGCCCAGATCAGCTCACCAACCCGGCTTTTTGACTGGCAGGCGATTGGTAAAGCGATCAGGGTGCCGGAATACCAACTGCTGAATATTGGCTTCTTTGTCTGCGGTTTCCACGTTGCCTTTATCACGGTGCATATGGCGGGTTTTGTAAATTTCTGCGGATTGCCTTCCAGCGTTGCCTCAAACTCTATCGCTCTGATTGGCCTGATCAATGTAATCGGGGCCGTCACCGTTGGCTGGGCAGGTGATCGCTGGCACAAACCCTACCTACTGACACTTATCTACGGCCTGAGAACCCTGCTGATTATCATGCTGATGATTTTGCCACCGACCTACGAGGTGTTTTATGCCTTTTCCATCGTCATGGGGATGCTTTGGCTCTCGACAGTCCCTCTGACCAGTGGCTGTGTAGCACACCTGTTTGGCACCAAAAATCTGGCTTCTTTGTTTGGTATCGTGATGTTCAGCCATCAGGTTGGAGCCTTCTTCGGTAGCTGGTGGGGCGGTTTGTTATTTGAATGGTATGGCGACTACAGCATCGCCCTGAGCCTGAGCGCGGGTCTTGGTTTACTGGCCGCTCTGGTACATCTGCCCCTGACACCAAAACGTTTCGCACAAGCCGAGTTTAAACCGGCGTAAGCTGTCATAAGACTGTCACAGCAACGGGGTAAAGTGTGATCAGGTTGAAGAGAAACAGGTCCTCTTCAACCTAAGAGCCGATGCAGAGGCTCTCAGGGTTTAGCCAGTTTCGTTTCAGGAAAGCTTGTATGGAATAGCCGTAACGGATGACGGCGAGGCAGGATGCCTCACTTCTCTTCAGATGACCTAGACTAGGGTCACTCCAATCCTCATTAGTCTTTATCCGCCAGATTTTTACGGGCAGCCGCCCAGATTCCAGCCGTAGCGCTTTTAGCACCAGCACTGTCTATATTCTGACGAATACTTTTTTTCACTTCAGCAACCAGCTGCGCCTCCGTTTTGGTTGCACGCTTGGCGGTGGAGAAGCCTTTCATCCTCAGATACAAGCTCTCAACCTTTTGCCGTGCCCATGGCGTTTTGCGCAGGAACTTAAGACTGGATTTGATGCTCGGGTCAGACTTGAAACAGTTGACGGCAATTTTCTGATGCAGCCCTGACCAGTCATATTCAGCCACCAGTTCCTTTAGAATCTGCTCTAATTTAACGCCATGCAGCGGGTCTTTATTGCTGTTCTGACGAGAAGGGTTCTGTGAGGGGGCCTGTGGAGAGTTATCCGGTTGTGCTCGTTCGGTCATTACTTAACTCATTTCTCTAAAGGATCATTCTGAATCAGGCTGAGTGCCCTAACTAAAAAGGAGCCGAAACGACTCCTTTTGTATTAATACTCTGTTTAGCTGTCGGCGGGTCTGCACGGCTATCTGAATAAGATCAACCGCCTGTCTAAAAAACCATGCTGCCAATTAGTAAAAGTAGCAGGATACCTGATAAGCCTTTCCAGAACATCAGCGGATTACGCTCGGCCAAGGGAATGCTTCCCTCTTTCATGTAGTGAGGATTGGGCTTTTTCAGATCGTAGATAAATTCGGACAAGCGCCGATAACGCAACTCAGGATTCGGCTGCAACGCACGACGCAAAGCCCCATCTAACCAGACAGGCACCATAGGATTGAACTGATAACTGGGCAGGTATTCCAAACGGGAAAAATCCGCCCGACTATGGAAATTATCCATCTGATCCGCATAAGGTTGCTGGCCGGTCAGCATCCAGTAGGCGATCACTGCCAGTGAGAACTGATCCGCATTCGGCCCCGGCTCACGGTTCAGACGATACTCCGGAGCACTATAGGGTGTTAAACCCACCATCCGCAGAATCGACAAGGGCGAGGGCAGATCATCTGTTCCCGGCACCGCACAGGAAGCAAAGTCGATCAGTTTGATCATACCCTGCTGATCCACAAGGATGTTATCCGGGTGGAGACCCTGGCAGAGAATATCCCGGCGATGCAAAGCGCGAATCGCCTTCACCATCTGCTCGATCAGATCAATAAGTCGACGTAGTTCAGCATGCGGATTCTGGGCCATCCAGTCTGTAAGCGTACGACCATCGACATATTCCCGCAGATAATAGAGGTAATTGCGTGGTCGTGAAGCATCGACAATCTTGGCAACATAAGGCGAGTTTACGCGCTCTACCACCCATTGCTGCATGATAAATTGCCGGAGGAAATCTTTGCGACTCTCAAGCTGCGGCGAGGGTGCCTTTAATACCATCACACGGCCGGTATGTTTATCTTCAACCCGATAGATGCAGCTCATATTGCTCTTGTTGAGCACTTCCATCACCCGATAGCCATCCAGATCATCACCCACATTAAGCTCACGGGGGACAGGAAGCGCACCAAAAGCTTCACCGATGGTGTCACCGGATTCCTCCGGTAACATATCGATACGCACCAACTGAAAACAAAAATGCGTACTGCTGTAACCCCGGGCGCTGGCTTTCTCCATAGCAACATTCAGGAGCTGATCACAGGCTTCATTCAGGTCAGATGCATTATGGCGAATCTGCTGCACATAATCAGACGCCACCAGAGTGCCTTTGCTGGCCTGAGTGGTGAACAGCAGGATATCACCCTGCTTAATCGAGAACTGGTGGTAATCAATATCCACACTGGGATCAAGCCCCAGCGCACGGGAAGGATAACGATAGCCGCCGATAAAGTTGGTATGTTCACGGTTAAGCTGTTCAAACTCACCACCGCGCAGGCGATAAACCAGCGTATCGCCCATGTGAAAAAGATGACCATGACGGCCTTTCAGCACCACGCCACTGAAGGAGCTGATGTAATTACCGTTAGTGACATTTTTACCCTGGCTGAACAACCAGCCGTTCAGGGCACTCAGTACCTTCGTCGCTGAGGTTTTCACATCCCAGTTGTCGGGCGTGGCATAGTAATCTGCCAAAAACCCCCGCACACAGGTCTCCGCTGCCTGCTTCGCAATGACATTACGCCAGGTAGAGTCAGCGACAACAGCAGAAATGCCCTTAGCGGCCAAACCAGACCCTTCAGGAATTCTGATGGACATGGTAGAGCGTATAGAACTTCTGTCCGGCGCAATAAAAGCCTGGCCATAACTGATTTTTAGTTGACTGTCTCGGGTCATTGCACCAACTCGGATCGGTTTTCCATAAATTGCTCGTTTTTGCTCTTCAGATCTGCCCAAAATACTGCGTAAGAGGGCCGCTAACCCGCAACAGGTTAACTCATCTGGGGCTATGCAAATATTATGCAATAGTGTCTGCCAGCCTGCCTATCCCTCACCCAAAAGGTATGTGACAAAATCCCGTCTTTTTGACGTCATTAATGACTCCCCCTGAGCCCAACACCGCGCAGAGTGTGTTCTTTAGTAGGAATCGAAGCCTGAGCAATGGCAATCAAACTTCGGTAACTATATAATCCTGCCAGCTTTTAAGAGGGGTTAGTCCCTACTTTACTATTCACATTTCTCTTTCTGGGGTCAGAACTATGGATTTTGATAAAATTCCAGCGGGCAAAGACGCACCAAACGATATCTATGTAGCCATTGAAATTCCGGCACAAAGCTCTCCAATCAAGTACGAGATTGAGAAAGATTACAGTGCGATCATGGTTGACCGTTTCATGGCAACCCCAATGTTCTACCCTGCAAACTACGGCTTCATTCCGAACACCCTGTCTGAAGATGGCGATGCCCTGGACGTACTGGTTATCACTCCATACCCGGTTCTGCCAGGTTCAGTAATCCGCTGCCGTCCTGTTGGCGTTCTGAACATGTCTGACGAAGCCGGTCCTGACGCTAAACTGGTTGCTGTTCCACACGACAAGCTGACCACCGTTTATAAAGAGATTCAGGACGTAGACGATATCCCTACTCTGCTGCGTGAGCAGATCACTCACTTCTTCGAGAACTACAAAGATCTGGAAGAAGGTAAGTGGGTTAAGGTTGAAGGTTGGGGCAACGCTGCAGAAGCGCGTGACGCAATCGTTAAATCTATCGAAGCCTTCAACGCAAGCAAATAAGCTTACGTTTTATGGCTCGAAAAAACACGCCGGTCAGTCCGGCGTTTTTTTATGCCTGTTATTTATTCCCATGTCGTTTTTTAAGGCGGCACCTTGCGTCGTTATGAAAGATCCATCCGCACAAGGCTCTGACGCAGTTTCTTTGGCGTCTCATCAAACCAGCGCTTAAACGCCCGGGTAAAATTAGCAGGATGATTGAACCCTAAACGATAGCTGATCTCACCTATGCTGAGATAATTCAGACGAACCCAGTGCAATGCCTGCTTTTGACGCAGTTCATCCAGAACTTGCTGATAACTGGTCGCTTTCTCCTGAAGTCTTCTCTGAAGCGTTCGCGGACTCATATTGAGCTGCCCCGCGACCTCTTCTATAGACAAACGCCCCAGAGGCAGATGATTCAACAACAGAGACTCAAGGCGGGTTCTCAGATCACTCCGGCCCAGCCGGGCCAGATACTCGGCCACCAGCGCATCGTTCTGTTCCGCTAACTCAGGGCTCGCTGTCAGCAGAGGCTGGTACATAGCGGCAGCCTCAAAAATAATCTTGTCATGGGAAGCATTAAAAAAGACAGGGCATTTAAAAAGACGCTGCCAGGGTGTTGGATCCATCGGCTGAGAGCGGCTTAACCAAACACTTTTAGGTGAAAATCCCGGGCGATAGATATGACGCGATGTCAGTACAGAAGTACCGATAAATGCATCCATCTCTTCCGGTGACAACTGCTCCCTGCTCAGACCCGGCCGACGACAAACACTGATCTCAATATCTGCGCCAAAGGGAGTAATGGTCATTTCAGCGTAATCAGCAAACATGCGCAGATTTTCTGCTAGCCTTCTGAAGCACTCCATCAGAGTGTCACTTGCCCAAATAGCAAACCCCAGGGCATGCCAGGATGTAGGCCTTACAAAACGGGCAACGGTCAAACCTACCGCTTCATCACCCGTCAGATTTCGGGCCAATCGCCAGAGACGGTCAATGGTCGCCAGTGGATAACGCGTTTCCGGCTGGTTAGCCACACTTTGTTCGATACCCACCCGCGCCAGCAGCGAGCTGCCATCAATATGATATTGATCCAATGCCCGACTGATTACCAAAGGCCAACTGCCAATCACTGTTGCCTCATAACGCTCTGAAGACCGGATCACAATTTCGCTCAAGTTACAGCTCCTGCCAATTAGAGTGACTCATGAGTCCGTTACCACACTGTCTGTTCAGGCATCATATTAGGGCAAAAAAATTATCATTTCACGCCATTAACTATTCTTTGGGCGTCAGCATCTTGTTGCTGACCTCGCTTTCGCTCAAAAATCAGACGGGTTGATTTGAGAACGAACATTATTCAGGGGTGAACACCCCGTAACTGAATCACCTCTAACAAAGTCCCCCTCAGGTCAACGGGAAGCACTGTTGGTTGCCCCATAGGGCATAAGCGGGCTTCTGACTTCATAACAAAAACAATCGGAGATGCAGTATGCCAACTAAAATTTTACAGGGTGCAAAAGCCGCTAAGTCCTATCCACTGCTAATCAAACAGATTTTTGCTTCTGCAGGTCGGTTTGAGCCAGACAATGAAATTATTTATCGGGGTGACACCCGCTTCAGCTACCGCCAGTTCCATCAACGGGTTCAGCAGCTGGCCAATGCGTTAAAAGCCGCCGGAGTGCAGGCCGGTGATACTGTTGCTGTCATGGACTGGGACAGCCATCGTTATCTGGAATGCTATTTTGCGGTTCCTATGCTGGGTGCGGTTCTGCATCACGTAAACATCCGCCTGTCGCCGGAGCAGATCGCTTATACAATGAATCATGCCGAAGACAAAGTGGTACTGGTTCACGACGATTTCATCCCTCTGATTCAGCAACTGAATGATCACCTGAATACCGTAGAGCACTATGTTCGCCTAACGGATCAACCCGGTAGTGAAGCCGTTGGCAACGTCGACTTTATCGGTGAGTACGAAAGTCTGCTACGTGCTGAGGAACCGACTTGCAAATTCCCTGATTTTGACGAAGACAGCATCGCCACCACCTTTTACACCACAGGTACGACTGGCAATCCAAAAGGCGTGTTCTTCAGCCATCGCCAACTGGTACTGCATACCCTGAATATGGTGAGCATGCTGGGCAGCTATGCCGGTATTCCACTTTTAAGATCTGACTCGGTTTATATGCCGATCACCCCTATGTTCCATGTTCATGCCTGGGGAGTACCCTACGCAGCAGTGATGCTGAACTGCACACAGATCTATCCGGGACGTTATGAGCCCGATATGTTAGTGAATATGATTCATGAACATAACGTTACTTTTTCCCACTGCGTACCCACTATTCTGCAGATGCTTCTGGGCTGTGAAAGCGGGCAAAATGCACGCTTTGATAACTGGAAAATCCTGATCGGTGGTAGCGCACTGCCTCAGGGACTGGCCAAGGCCGCGATGGACAAAGGGGCCGATATTTATTGCGCCTATGGCATGTCTGAAACCTGCCCGCTGCTGACAGTAACTCATCTGAATAAAGAACAAAGGTCACTGCCCGTTGAGCAACAGTTAAAATACCGAACACTAACGGGTGTCCCAACAAACCTGGTTGATCTGACCATCACCGAGCCCGATGGCAACAAGGTCGCACATGATGGCCAATCCGTTGGTGAAATTACCGTTCAGGCTCCCTGGCTGACACAGGGTTACTTCAAAGAGAGCGAAAAGCAGGAAGAGCTGTGGGAAGGCGGTCGGTTACACACCGGCGATGTCGCCAGCATCCATGAAAATGGCTTTGTTGAGATCAAAGATCGCATCAAAGATGTGATTAAAACCGGTGGTGAGTGGCTCTCCTCTATTGAACTGGAAAACCTGATCAGCCAGCATGCTGATGTTGCCGCCGTCGCCGTCGTTGGCGTTCCCGATGAAAAATGGGGTGAACGACCTTTCGCCATGGTTGTACCAAAAACACCGGACCTGACTCAGGAAGCACTGCAAGAACACCTGAACCAATATGTGGACTCCGGCCGCCTCTCTAAATGGGCGATTCCGGATCAGATTCGCATGGTGGACGATATCCCGAAAACATCGGTCGGTAAGATCAACAAGAAAGAGATCCGTGCGCAGCTGAATTAAGAGCGGATAACCGGGGCCTCTTCAACGATAGGCTCTGGCAGAATTTCTGTCAGACGTAAACTTTATACCTAACACAGCCCCGCGGTCTGAACAGATCGCGGGAATCAGGAGCAAGGCATGACTCAAAAAGTAGTATTTCTCAGCGGTGTTCGTACCGCGATTGGCGGTTTTGGCGGTAGTCTGAAAGACACCCCCGCGACGACGCTGGCAGCATCAGTAACTCGCGAAGCCGTTAGCCGCGCGAATCTTCAGCCGGAACAGATCGGCCATGTGGTGTTTGGTAATGTTCTGCATACGGATCGTCGCGATATGTACATCAGCCGTGTTGCAGCCCTTGAAGCAGGTCTGCCGGTTAACACTCCGGCACTGACCGTAAACCGTCTGTGTGGCAGCGGCCTTCAGGCGATTATTACTGCTGCCCAGCAAATTGAACTGGGTGTTTGTGATGCTGCTGTTGCCGGCGGTGCAGAGTCCATGAGCCGTGCTCAGTACTGGGTTCCTGCGGCACGTTTTGGTCAGCGTATGGGCGATGGCCAGATTGTCGATTCTATGACCGGTGCTCTGACCTGCCCGATGGAAAACTACCACATGGGAGTCACTGCCGAGAATGTTGCTGAGAAGTGGGAGATCAGCCGTGAACAGCAGGATGCGCTGGCGGCACTCAGTCATCAGCGTGCACAGGCAGCCTCCGAACAGGGGCGTTTCAAAGATCAGATCATGCCGGTTGAGCTGAAAACCCGTAAAGGCACCACTGAGTTTGCAACGGATGAGCATATCCGCCAGGACTGCACCGCTGATGATATGGGTAAACTGCGCCCGGTATTTCAGAAAGAGGGCTCGGTTACAGCGGGCAATGCATCAGGGCTGAACGATGCTGCTGCTGCCGTCACCATGATGTCTGAAGCAGAAGCCCAGAAACTCGGGCTGACACCAATGGCAAAACTGGTTGGTTATAGCTTCGCTGCCGTTGAGCCTAAATATATGGGAATTGGTCCGGTTCCGGCCATTCGTCAGCTGCTGGAAAAACACAAGCTGTCTGTTGACGATATTGATGTCTGGGAAGTAAACGAAGCGTTTGCCGCGCAGGCATTAGCGGTGGCTAAAGATCTGGGCCTGCCGGAAGATAAGCTGAACCCTAATGGTAGTGGTATCTCTCTGGGTCACCCGGTTGGTGCAACAGGTGCAATTATCACCGTTAAAGCACTTTACGAGCTGGAACGTGTGCAGGGTAAATATGCGGTGATCAGCCTCTGTATCGGTGGTGGTCAGGGTATTGCCATGCTGATTGAGCGCTAAAATGGTAACGGTCTTAGCTGATGGAAAGTGAAACCGACCGAAAACAAAGCGATAGAAAGCGATAGAAAGCAAAAAGGCTCCCGAAGGAGCCTTTTTGTATCAGGGAAATAAAAACCCTGACCCACTAAAAACAGTAATGCTTAATAGAAATCATCACTTGCTTTAGTTTGAACCATCTCACCACTAAAGAGAGACAGCAACAGAGCTGAAATTCGCTCATGCATGATCACGGTATGGTAGTTACCACTCTCCTGCATATGGCTGCGCAGCCCATCCCGCACCGCTTTTACACCAGTCACATCGATAATAATGTCGATCTCCTGACTGTTTACCAACAGATCATTCATGTCGGTCGTTGTAGGAACCCGGTTTTCACGGGCCAAAAGCATGCCAGGTGCATCCTGATTGGTATCTGCCACACCAATAATATCAACAAATTCAGCTTCAAAAAGCTTCTGCAGCAGCTCAATACCGGCATGACCTGCGCCAATAACCGCAATCTTAAAATGCTCCGTACTCATCTTTTATATCCTTGTATTCTTTGTTTTATTAACTAAAACGCTAAGTGAGAGTGACAAAAAAACGGGCTAAAGCAAAGCAAACAAAACCGTTTTTTGCTGTAAGCCTATGGCTATTAATGATTAATTTGAGTCAGGTCATACTCACCTATACCGATAAAGATGATCAGCCCTGTGACAACAACTCACGCAGGTCGATAATCGCGGCATTAGCCCGGGAGATGTAAGACGCCATCACCAGCGAATGGTTAGCAAACATGCCGAAACCACTACCATTGAGGATCATAGGACTCCACAGCGGCTCCTGAGTTGCTTCCAGCTCACGAATAATCTGGCGCAGACTGACCTCTGCATTTTTATCTTTCAAAACGCCCTGAAAATCAGTCTCAACTGCTTTCAGAATGTGGATCAGTGCCCAGGCGGTTCCGCGGGCTTCATAGAAAACATCATCAACTTCTGTCCAGGGGGTTTTTACCTCCTGAAGATCCGGTTGACGGGTAGACTGAGTCGCAGAGGGATCACCCGCCAGATTGATATTCACCTGAGATTTTCCGACACTGGCGCTTAAGCGCTGAGACAAACTGCCCAGACGGGTTTCAACATCCATCAGCCAGTTTCGCAGGTTATCAGAGCGTGCATAAAACTGAGCATCGTTCTGATTGTCATCCGCCAAACGGTCGCGATAGCGGATCAGCGCTTTAATACCCTGACGGTATTCGCCCTCTGTGGAGGGCAGAATCCAACTGTTACTGTCAAAGTTGAACTGAGGCTCAACAATCGTCAGATCTTTGTCTTCCGTCGATTGAGACTGGGAACGGGAAATATCTTTACGCAGAGAACGACTCATATCCCTGAGCTGGATCAAAACCCCATATTCCCAACTGGGAATGTTATCCAGCCAAACTCCCGGTGGAAAACGATCATTCGCCAAATAGCCGCCCGGCTTATCCAACAAAGTCTCAGCAATACGAATCAGAGTCGTTGTTGTCGCATAACCCACTACAGCAGCATCCTCAGTCTGGCCATTAAGCTCTGCGGTGGTTCGGACATGCTCTGCAACGGAAAATGACTCCGGCTCCTGACTCCAGTACCAGCCCACACCGACAGCACCAATCAGGTATAGCGCAAGACCACCGCCAACCACCTTTCCCAGCGTCCCTCCGGGTAAATGATCTTTGAGGTTATCCCACTGGTCAGCGACTTTCGCTCCTAGCTGCTTTAACATTCTGTATTCCTCATGCGTGCTGATAATTTCACTTTGGCCGGAACCCTGTGACAAAGACAGCGTCTCATCTGACCGACATTATCTGTATTATGGGGCTTATTAATTGAAAACCCAATGCAGTACATGAGGCTGAACAGGATGTTCAGTTAAGGAATGATCTCAAACCGTCTACAGGATCCCCATTGGTGAACATTTTATTGATCAGAAAACGCTCCCGTTTGACCTATAAGCTGCTGATATCTCTGTCACTCATCGCTTTGTCTTTTCCCCCCAGCCCAAGCTGGGCAGGTTTTTTTGACAATAAAACCTCAGGGTTCAGCAGCTCGTCTGCTGAAGGCTTTCTGCCGGTTGAAGAAGCATTCCGACTTGAAGGGGCATTAAAAGCGTCTACACTGACCCTCACATGGGAAATTGAACCGGCTCACTATCTCTATCGATCACGCTTTAAGGTCCGCAGCCTGGTTCCTGAGAATGCTGAACTTATCCCAGTAAGCATTCCCAATGGAGAGAAGGTAGATGATGAATTTCAGGGACGGGTTGAAATTCTTCGGGACAAGGTCCAACTGATTTATCAGTTCGATCTCAGTGATTCTGAGCTTAAAGAAGGCGTTGTTGTCGAGGTCATCTTTCAGGGCTGCGCGGAAGCAGGACTTTGCTACCCTCCTCACCGACAACAACTGAACCTGATCCCAAGATAGATCAATCACTGTTCATTAAGAGGTGGGCAACAGAGCCTTAAAAGCCCACTTTTAAAGTCAAAAACGCCCTTGCACAACCTGCAGGTTATTTCTATTTATCAGCCACCAAAGAAGCCGGTAAATAACATCATTAACAGACCGTTTTTTGTCTGATTCAGATCACTAAAACCTGGATTTTACCTTTTAAGGTACAAACAGGTAAAATTCAGTAACACGCAGTAAAAAGCAACCAAACAAAGCAGAACAGACGAAAACTGGACAAGAACTGTCAAATTCGGCAAACTACGCCTACTTGCTAAGTAAAAACTGCTTTTTTATCATCATTTAACCGATATTAAATGCAGTTAAACTTACTTTTAACGATTTTAGCAGCAAACAGAGTTAAACACCTGTTTGCTTTTTTATTTTCGCTTTTTTGTCACCTGGATACTCTGTTGATTATGGCTTCCATTCTGGTGTTAAACGGCCCCAATCTGAACTTGCTCGGCACCCGCGAGCCCGAAATTTATGGCAGCCAAACGCTAGCTGACATTTCAGAGCTTCTTGCGGAAACAGCATCGAGTCAGGGCCATCAACTGGAGTGCTTTCAGAGTAATGCAGAACACGCTCTGATCGATCGCATTCATGCCGCCCGGGATGAAAGTGTCGACTTCATCATTATCAACCCTGCTGCATTTACCCACACCAGTGTCGCTCTTCGCGATGCACTGCTGGGTGTTCAGATCCCCTTTATTGAAGTGCATCTGTCAAATGTGCATGCCCGGGAATCTTTCCGCCATCATTCCTACCTGTCCGATGTGGCTCAGGGAGTAATCTGCGGTCTCGGTGCCCAGGGTTATGATTTTGCGCTAATGGCAGCGATCCGGTTTCTGGAAAATAAAGCACCCAAATTAGTCTGATCGGACACGCTCCGGTCTGGCCGAAATTCTCTGCATCTGCAGAAAACTCACAATAGCCGATGCGCAGCCTCGGCTCATATTCCACACACAAGTGAAAAGAGATTAATCATGGATATTCGCAAAGTTAAAAAACTGATTGAGCTGCTGGAAGAGTCCAACATCGCTGAGATCGAAATTCAGGAAGGCGAAGAATCTGTTCGCATCAGCCGTAACATGAGCGGTGCTCAGGTTCATTACGCACCAGCTCCTCTTGCTGCTGCCCCTGCTGCTGCTCCGGCCCCCGCTGCTGCTCCGGTAGCAGAAGCAGCACCTGCGGCGGCGGCACATGCTGGCCATCTGGTGACTTCTCCAATGGTTGGTACTTTCTATCGTTCTCCGGCGCCAGGTGCAAAAGTGTTCGTTGAAGTGGGGCAGCAAGTTAAGAAAGGTGACACCATCTGCATCGTTGAAGCGATGAAGATGATGAACCAGATCGAAGCGGATAAAGACGGCACTATCGGTGAAATTCTGGTTGAAGATGGTCAGCCGGTTGAGTTCGATCAGCCGCTGGTTTCTATCGTTTAAGCCATTGCTAACAACGACAGACAACCTTCTTTTGACTCCAGAATTCATAAGGCTCGATCATGCTTGATAAAGTACTTATTGCAAACCGGGGTGAAATTGCGCTACGTATCCTGCGTGCCTGTAAAGAATTAGGCATTAAGACGGTAGCCGTTCACTCTGCAGCAGACCGTGATCTGATGCATGTTCGTCTGGCAGACGAATCTGTATGTATTGGTCCGGCTTCTTCTACCGATAGCTATCTGAATATTCCGGCAATTATCAGCGCTGCTGAAGTTACCGATTCAGAAGGCATCCACCCAGGCTATGGTTTCCTGGCTGAAAACGCAGACTTCGCCGAACAGGTTGAACGCTGCGGCTTCAAATTTATCGGTCCAAAAGCAGACGTTATCCGCCTGATGGGTGACAAAGTTTCTGCCATCGACGCAATGAAAAAAGCCGGTGTTCCTACCGTTCCGGGTTCCGATGGCCCTCTGCCGGATGATCCTGAGTATGTGGTTCAGACCGCACGTCGCATCGGCCTGCCGGTGATCATCAAAGCTGCCGCGGGTGGCGGTGGTCGTGGTATGCGTGTTGTTCACACAGAAGCCCACCTGGTAAATGCGGTTCAGGTAACCAAAGCTGAAGCTAAAGCCGCTTTCGGTGACGATACCGTTTACATGGAAAAATTCCTGCAGAACCCTCGTCACGTTGAGATTCAGGTTCTGGCTGACGGCCAGGGCAATGCGATCCATCTGGGCGACCGTGATTGCTCCCTGCAGCGCCGCCACCAGAAAGTTCTGGAAGAAGCACCGGCACCGGGTATTCCGGATGATATCCGCCGCGAAGTTCAGGAACGCTGTGTACAGGCTTGTATCGAAATTGGCTACCGCGGTGCCGGTACCTTCGAATTCCTGTATGAAGATGGCGGTTTCTACTTCATCGAAATGAACACCCGTGTTCAGGTTGAGCACCCGGTTTCTGAAATGGTAACCGGTGTGGATATCGTGAAAGAGCAGCTGCGCATCGCCAGCGGTCTGCCTCTGACCATCAAGCAGGAAGATATCGTTATCCGCGGACACTCTTTCGAGTGCCGTATTAATGCGGAAGATGCGAAAACTTTCCTGCCATCTCCGGGTAAAGTGGATCATTTCCATTCACCGGGTGGTCTGGGTGTTCGTATGGACAGCCATCTGTATGACGGCTACGTGGTACCACCGTACTACGATTCCCTGATCGGCAAGCTGATCACCTGGGGTGAAACCCGTGAGATCGCACTGACCCGTATGCGTAATGCTCTGGATGAGATCGTGATTGACGGTATCAAGTCCAACATTGGTCTGCAGCAGGATCTAGTTCGTGACAGTGGCTTTATGGAAGGTGGTGTTAACATTCACTACCTCGAGAAGAAGCTGTCTCTGTAATCTGGCCCGCTGATAACCATCAGCTCTGATTACAACGACCTGAAAAACCGGAAGCTACCGCTTCCGGTTTTTTTCGTCTGCAGGTATATAGATCCCCCTTCTTCCCACACCCCTCAACATCGCCCACGAAGCAGACAATTCGGTGTACAATAGCGCCAAACAGAGCCTTACGGCTCGCATTTATTGTTCTCAAACCGTTCTGAATATACCCGGAGACACAGATGCCTTGGCTTCAAATTAAAATGGACACTAATCCAGCTCATGCTGAAGTACTGGAAGAGTTTCTACTGGCCGCAGGTGCCAATGCGGTTACTCTGGAAGATGGTGCCGATCAGCCTCTTTTCGAGCCTATCCGGGGCACGACGCCGCTCTGGAGCCAAACCCGCATTACGGGTTTGTTCGATGCCGAGCAAGATAGTGATGCGATGCTGCAAAATTTACAAAGAGGCTGGGCTTCTGTTTTTCCGGATCAGGCCTTCCCGTCACCACGCATCGAAATCCTGGAAGATAAAGACTGGGAACGAGAGTGGATGGAAAACTTCCACCCGATTCAGGTTGGTGATCGTCTCTGGGTCTGCCCAAGCTGGAAAGAAGCACCAAACCCTAACGCAACCAATCTTCAGTTAGATCCGGGGCTTGCCTTCGGAACCGGCACCCATCCCACCACCTTTATGTGTCTTGAGTGGCTGGATCAAAACGCCGTTGATGGTCAGACGGTGATCGATTATGGCTGTGGATCAGGTATTTTGGGTGTTGCAGCCCTTCTGCTGGGTGCAGAAAAAGCTTACGGTATCGACAACGATCCTCAGGCTCTGGTCGCTACCCGAGAAAATACCAATCGTAATGGCCTCCCTGCTGAAAGCTTTGATGTGTTTTACCCCGGAAAAATCGGTGATGTTAAAGCTGATCTGATGCTGGCTAATATTCTGGCGGGTCCACTCATTGACCTGGCCCCCACTATTTCAGCTCTTGTTAAAGATCAGGGCAAGCTGGTGCTTTCCGGCATTCTTTCCCATCAGGCTGACGATGTTAAGGCAGCCTACGCGCCGTGGTTCAACTTCGATCCCATTAAACAGAAGGATGAGTGGGTTTGCCTGAGTGCCACTAAGGTTCAGTCCTGAAGCAACCCACTAACGGACACTACAGCGAAAAAAGCATACTTTCCTCAATAACTTGAAGCTGTTATAAACAGGTGATCCCCTTTGAACGGGATTGCCTGTTTGCTTTCATAATCTTATGATGTAACTCAGACTCTTGTTGGAAGAATGACTCACCGATGATGGATGACCGGCTAACCCGTTGCCCCCACTGCTCAACCTGCTTTGCTATTTCTGATGCGGATCTGCAACAGGCATTCGGCGTCGCTCGCTGTGGACGCTGTAAAAAAATCTTCAATGCAGCAAACCACCTGTTTGAACTTGAAGCGGATGATAACTCGGTTTCTCTGGCATCCTCTGCTAGCGCCATTGCTGATACACCGGAATCCTTTGTAGAACAGGAAACCGCTCCTGCGGCATCTCATCGAACTGAGGAGGAACCCGCAAGCGTTTCCCCCGATAAAAAATCAGCGCCTGCTGACAACCCACAAACGACAGCCGATACGCCTGCAAACACAGAAGAATTTTTGGAAACGCTGCCGGATGCTCCGGATATCATGCTGGATGACAATGATCTGTCCGCTATTCGTGATGCCCGACAGGCCCCGGAGCTGCGTCAGCATCAGTTGGATGTTTCTTTAAAAGCAGACCGCAATGATGATGCGCCTAACTTCAACCCAGAGCTGCACTTCAGTGCAGAACCGGATCACGAGCCTCACGAAAAGAAACCAAAAGAAAAGCCCGTAGCTAAAAATGCAACAGGACTCCCCTGGATTCCAGCTACGTTGGCAGCCAGCCTTATCCTGCTCATACTGGTACTGCTTTGGGGAAATACCCGTGCTCTGAGTGAATCACCGGGCTTATCAGGTTTTGCAGAAGCGATCTGTGGTATGACCGGCTGTGAACACTACCTGCCTTCTGATTTTGATGAGCTTAAAGCCTCTCAGCTGGCGATTTTTGAAGTTAACAAACAACTCATCGCTGAGCTCGTACTCAATAACCCAACGGGCAACCCACTCCCTTTCCCCGCAATTATGCTGGAACTGAGAGACCGTAGTGGAAAAATAATATCCGAGATTATTTATCAACCAGATACCTACCTGAAAGACAAACCTTTCGCGGATCATATGTTACCCCCCGAGCTACCGGTTGCCCTGTCTTTCCCAATCCAGGCAAAAATCAGCAATATCGAAAATCTATCCGTTCGCTACTACCCTCCTGCCACTCAGTAACCTTGATATTCTGAACAGGTAAAGTGCTTCTTTGCTCCGTCGAAGCACTATTTCTGGCTATTTTTTAATCAATCTTTCCCTCTTCAGCTTTACTCTTGCAGGATTCCTAGTATCATTAGCGCCCCTCGATATGCCCGATTGGCGAGGTCTTGCGGACATTTCGCAGTCCCGTGCCCTAATCATCTCGTCTGTCTGACGAAGTTGAATACTTACGGTTACCCATGGTCAAAATTGGTTCTTACACCTTAGCCTCACCGGTTATTCTTGCCCCTATGGCAGGGGTAACGGATCGCCCCTTCCGACAGCTTTGTCGCGAATTGGGTGCAGGCCTTGTGGTGTCTGAAATGGTGACCTCAGATGTCAGCCTGTGGAATACCCGAAAATCCCGTTTAAGAATGGATCACACCGGTGAAGAGGAACCCCGCTCCGTTCAGATTGCGGGGGGCGATCCTGAGATGCTGGCTGAAGCAGCACGCTTAAACGCAGAGCATGGTGCCCAGATTATCGACATCAACATGGGTTGCCCGGCGAAAAAAGTCTGCAATAAAGCCGCCGGATCAGCACTTCTGAAAGATGAAAAGCTGGTCTCAGAAATTCTTGAAGCCGTTGTCGGGGCTGTGGATATCCCGGTTACCCTCAAGATACGCACAGGCTGGAATCCGGAAAACCGTAACGGTGTGACCATTGCCCGTATCGCAGAAGATGCCGGTATTACAGCCTTGGCAGTCCATGGCCGTACCAGGGCTGATGCTTATAAAGGTAACGCAGAATACGACACCATTGCCGATATAAAACAGACCATCTCAATTCCGGTATTCGCCAATGGTGATATTACATCTCCGGAAAAAGCCCGCTATGTTATGGACTACACCGGAGCCGATGCCGTTATGATAGGTCGTGGCGCACAGGGGCGACCCTGGATCTTTAAGCAGATCAGCCATTATCTGGCCACCGGTGAGCAACTTCCTGAACCTGAAGACCAGACCAAACACGAGATCCTCAGCCGCCACCTCAATGCGCTGTACGCCTTTTACGGTGAGCTAATGGGGGTACGAATCGCACGCAAACATGTGAACTGGTATCTGGGGACCCAGGAGTCCGGCAGTCATTTCAGACGTTACTTTAACCAGCTGGATCAGCCAGAAGCCCAGCAGGCGGCGATCAGGAGTTTCATCCTGGAACCCGAGCAGCTTAACCACCTGATGACCCCAGCGGCGGAAACAGTACTATGACCGCCCTAACTGATAAGAACATGAACAATATGGATAGCTCCGATAATACTTCTGAGATCGTCAATCAGGCTGAGAATCGTCCCCGCACTCTGCGCAGCAGCGTAGAAGAAGCGATGAAAAACTATTTTGAACATCTGGACGGTCAGCCCGCAAGCAACCTGTATCAGATGGTACTGGCCGAGGTAGAAGCGCCGCTGCTTGAAGCCGTTATGACCTATACCAAGGATAATCAGAGCCAGGCATCCGAGATTCTGGGTCTGAACCGGGGTACATTGCGCAAAAAGCTGAAAACCTACGGCATGCTGTAACCCAAAACCGACTTTTTAATGAAAGCGGCAGATAACATCTGCCGCTTTCTGTTTTCTTATCACCCTTTGAGAAAGAAGAGCAAACTATGTCAGCCACAACGTCTGCCAAAGCACAAAACCTGCCTGTTCGCCGAGCGCTTATCAGCGTTTCCGACAAAACAGGTGTTGTTGAATTTGCCCAAGCTCTGAGCGAGCGCGGTGTTGAAATTCTGTCCACCGGCGGCACGTACAAACTGCTGAAAGAGCAGGGCGTACCAGCAGTTGAAGTTTCTGATTACACCGGTTTTCCTGAAATGATGGATGGCCGTGTTAAAACACTGCATCCTAAAATTCACGGTGGCATTCTGGCGCGTCGCGGTATGGATGATGCCGTGATGGCTGAAAATGGCATTCAGGGCATCGACCTGGTTGCCGTTAACCTGTACCCGTTCGAAGCCACGGTTGCCCGTGATGACTGCACCCTGGAAATGGCTGTGGAAAACATCGACATCGGCGGTCCGACCATGGTTCGCTCTACCGCTAAAAACCACGCCTTTGTTTCTATCGTGGTTGATGTAAACGACTACAGCCGTATTCTGGCGGATATGGATGCCAACGACGGTGCGGTTGAACAACAAACCCGCTTCGATCTGGCCATCAAAGCCTTTGAACACACGGCAGCTTACGACGGCATGATCGCCAACTACTTCGGCCGTCTGGTTGAAGGTGGCAGCGAAAACTTCGCCCGTACATACAATGTTCAGTACGAGAAGAAGCAGGAGATGCGCTACGGCGAGAACCCACACCAGAAAGCGGCCTTCTACGTTGAGAAGAACCCGGTTGAAGCCAGTGTTTCCACCGCGAAACAGCTGCAGGGTAAAGAACTGTCTTTCAATAACGTTGCCGATACTGATGCCGCGTTTGAATGTGTTAAATCCTTCGTTGAGCCAGCCTGTGTGATCGTTAAGCATGCTAACCCTTGTGGTGTAGCTATTGCAGACAACCCACTGCAGGCTTACGAACTGGCGTTCCAGACCGACCCTACCTCTGCGTTCGGTGGCATCATCGCGTTCAACCGTCCGCTGGATGCTGACACTGCAAAAGCGATTGTTGATCGTCAGTTTGTGGAAGTGATCATCGCACCGGGGGTTTCTGAAGAAGCCAGCGCTATTGTGGCAACCAAAGCTAACGTGCGTCTGCTGGACTGCGGCGACAACTGGCCGGGCGAGCGCGATCACAGCTTAGACTACAAGCGTGTGAACGGCGGCCTGCTGGTTCAGGATCGTGATCTGGGTATGGTGACTGATGAAGACCTGAAAGTGGTCACTAAGAAAGCACCGACCGAAGAGCAGATGCGCGATCTGGCCTTTGCCTGGAAAGTAGCAAAGTTTGTTAAATCCAATGCGATCGTGTACGTACGCAACGGTCAGACGATCGGTGTGGGTGCCGGTCAGATGAGCCGTGTTTACAGCGCTAAAATCGCCGGTATCAAAGCGGAAGACGAAGGTCTGGAAGTACCGGGATCTGTGATGGCATCTGATGCCTTCTTCCCGTTCCGTGACGGTATTGATGCAGCTGCTAAAGCCGGTATCAGCGCGGTAATTCAGCCGGGTGGTTCTATGCGCGATCAGGAAGTGATCGATGCGGCTGACGAACACGGCATGGCAATGGTATTTACCGGCATGCGCCACTTCCGTCATTAATACCCCGTAAAAACCTGTCCGACATCACTACAAGACAGGCTGCCTGACAAAACCCCGAAAGTAATTTCGGGGTTTTGTTTTTCTACTCAATCGAACCGCGCCGAATAAAGTTGCGAGTCCTGTGTTCAGCCTTTATGCTGAAAAAAACAGTTATTTATTTATGATTTCTACGTTGGGAGACCCGTAGTCTCTATGCAACTGTCGAACGCGAATAAACTCTCACGCCACCCTTTCGCCAGCATTATTGGTCGCCGGATAATTATCATTCTGATAATTATCAGCAGCCTGATCACCCTAATCTCCACAATCATTCAGCTCTATGGCGATTACCACGATGAAGTCAGCGCTGTTGAAACACGATTTCAGGAGCTGAAAGACGTTCACGTTGAATCTCTGACGATCAACCTTTGGGAGTTTAATGAACGGCAGTTAAATATCCGACTTGAAGGGCTGGTTAAACTTCCGGATATCTCTTTTATTCAGGTCACTTCCGCTACCGGCAGTCAGAGCTGGCAAGCCGGCTCTCCGGTTAAAGGCGACAAAATCACTCAACTGATCCCACTGGAATACAATAACCAAGGCAGTGACGCCCGTTTCATGCTGGGGCAGCTTTATGTTGAATCCTCCAGTGAACGTATCTATCAGCAACTTCTGGAGACGTTCCTCTCTCTTCTGATCGCGAATGGTATTAAGACCTTTATTGTCTCGGCACTGATTCTTTGGGTTTTCCAGCTTAGTGTAAACCGACGTATTACCGGGATTCTTGGTTATCTTGATCACTTCCGCCCGAACCAAAGGCATCAGCCTCTGGCACTGGAACAAACACCTTTTGTGACCTCTGCACGGGATGAGATCAGTATTCTGGCACTATCTATTAATCAGCTGAGCCACACACTGAACCGGCTTTATGCTGAAATAGAAACAGAGCGCGACCGTTTTACCGATTTTGCCAATGCCGCCTCGGACTGGCTCTGGGAGACCGATCAGGACGACAAACTGATTTTTGCATCCGAGCAGATGCTGTACCAACTGGAGCTCATCGATATCCAGGCGTACAACCGTAAGCTTATCGACCTGATTCCAGATAAGGCACTGACCTCAGCGATTGAAAGCAGACATGATTTCAAGGGACTGGAAGTTAGGTTAGCAATCCAAGGCGTAGAGCGAATTTTTGTTTTTAATGGCAAGGTGGTCAATTCAGAGTCTCAAAGCGCTGTGATGCGCGGCTCTGCCGTAGAAATCACCTCTAAGAAGCGGGCCGAACAAGCCTTGCAGGAGCTTAATGACACCCTTGAAAAAAGAGTTGTTCAACGAACCCTTGAGCTGGAAAACTCTCTTCGTGAGCTTGAAATCACTCAAAACCAATTGATTGAACGGGAAAAAATGGCATCACTTGCCTCTCTGATTTCCGGTATAGCCCATGAAATTAACACACCACTGGGCGTCGCGATTACGGCAGGTAGTATGTTGGAGCCGCCTTCTAATAGTGACTACAACTACGAAGCCTACAAGCTTATGCAGGATAATCTACAAAGGGTTGTTCGCTTGGTACAGGTTTTTAAACAAACCGCGGCCCACAACGGTAAGAACAAAGTTGAATCGGTATTCGTCAAGCAGTTACTCGGTGACGTAATCATAGGTCTTCAGCAGAAGCTGCAAAAAAAACAGGTCAGTGTCCAACTGGAATGTGAGGATAACCTCAACTGGCCAACAATCACCCATAGCTGGGTACAAATCTTTCATCAGCTAATCGACAACAGCCTTGTTCACGGTTTTTCGGATGCTAAGCCGGATAACCTTATTCGGATCACCATTACCGAAAACTCTAAAGGGCTCGATATCTGTTACGAAGACAATGGCATCGGTATGAGCAAAGAAGAGCTGGAAAAGATTTTCGAGCCCTTTCACACATCCAAACGCAGTAGCGGATGTACTGGTTTAGGTATGCATATCGTTTATAACCAGATTTTTCAGGCACTAACGGGAAGCATTCAGGTCCACTCGGAAGCTGGCATGGGGCTGAAAATTCAAATCCAACTCCCCCCTCTCCCTGAAACGCTTACCATCAGCGGTTAAGATTCAATCGTGCAGCCTCGAATTTCAATCCGTTCCTATACCCGAAATCCCAGAAGCCATCACCATGATTACGCTCAGGTGGTAGTCCCTCTTAAAGGAAAAATCATCCTAGATCTGTTTGATGCTATCGAGCCAACCTCTGCGTTCTTTGAGTCTGAACTAGGGGTCGGACAAGCGGTTCTGATTGAAAACGGGGTGATTCACCGCTTCTCCTCCCATGAAAACGCACGTTTTCTGGTGGCGGATATTGCAGAATTACCAGAACCTCCCGCAACAGGCCGCTCCCCGCTACTCAGTGTAAGCGAGCATTTTTTCAATTTTTGCCTGTTTGCGGAGCAACAACTGAACAGTCAGTTTGACCCAAAAATCGAAACAGCAATGACCGATATATTTGTCCGCCTGCTCGCTCAGCAAAGCGCTTACAATCTGACGGATAAGCGTATTGAACGTGTCTTAGCCTACCTTGAATCGGATCTAAGCCGGACACCGGAACTCAGAGAACTGGCTGAACTTGCCTGCCTTAGTCTGAGTCACTTCAAAGAGAAGTTTCGCGCCATTACGGGGGAAACACCCCTCCAGTATCTGTTGCATCTGCGCATGAAAAAAGCCAGGGCCTTGCTCAGTCACAGCGATACGCCAATCGCTCTCATTGCCCTGCTTGTGGGCTACTCGGATGCTTCGGCTTTCAGTCGACGGTTCCGAAGCTATTGGGGTCAGTCACCTAAGGATTATCGTCCCTCTTAGGATCCCTAACCCACTGAAAAGCAGATTCCCGAAACATCACAGCGGCTTTTCAGCACATTTTTTTACCTTCATCCCACTAGAATAGTGTTCATTCAAATCTCAGTAACTATTCAACAGGAAGAAGATATGCCTACTTTTTTAGGGTTGTCAGCGATTACGTTATGGGGTGGATTAGCTCTTCTGGGAAGCCTGACAACTCGGGTACCTGCTTTCCAGTTACTTTTCATCTGCTTTTCAATTTCAGCAACTCTGATGTTTCTTAATCGGATATTGCAAAAACGCCCTGTGCTTAAAGGCCCCGATATGACTGTTAATCAATGGCTTACTGGCATATCAGGTTTATTCGGTTTTCATTTCTGCTACTTTATGGCTCTTAAATTTGCGCCTGCCATGCAAGTCAGCCTGATCGTTTATCTTTGGCCTCTTCTGCTGACAGTGTTGGTGGCAACTCCCGGGCAGAGAAAAAGAGCATTACTGGGAGGTATGACAGGCTTTATTGGTGTGAGTCTGGTGATCACACAAAACCAGACCGGTGCAGCTGCCTCTGTCATCTCACCTCAGTATCTCACGGGCTATGCCCTTGCGATTTGCTGCGCTCTGATCTGGTCATTTTATTCTTGGTCTCTGGCAAAGAACGGCGGCAGTGCTGACGATATTGGCTGGCTTTCCCTGGCAGTTGCCGCGCTATCCCTAACCGCACACTTGCTCTTGGAGAAGACCTACTTACCATTCACGCAAACAGAAGTCCTAGGCGCTTTACTGCTGGGTTTAGGCCCCGTAGGCGGTGCTTTTTACTTGTGGGATGCGGGTATGAAACACGGAAACCGATCTTTGCTGGCCATATCCAGTTTTGCAGCCCCTTTAATCACAGCATTCAGCCTGGTCATCGCAGGTATCAGTGACTGGAGCCTGATACTGCTGACAGCACTGGTATTGGTCATTTCCGGAGGTCTCATCGCCAATCCACCGAAAGCAAAGCTAAGATCAACAAACGAAGTGTCATCAGAAAGCGAGCTGTCACAGAGTTAATCGACGACACGGCCAAATGTCAGACACAAAAAAACCGGCACCTTTATCAGGGCCGGTTTTCTGTTTAAGTGCTGTCTTGCTTAATCTTTAATGCGATATTCCGCTGAACGGGCATGAGCTGTAAGACTTTCGCCCCGCGCCAGTACCGATGCGGTCTTACCCATTTCAGAGGCACCCTCAGCTGAGCACATAATCAGCGATGAACGCTTCTGGAAATCGTATACACCCAGTGGCGATGAGAAACGTGCTGTGCCTGAGGTCGGTAATACGTGATTCGGGCCAGCACAGTAGTCACCCAGCGCTTCAGCGGTGTAACGCCCCATAAAAATAGCGCCAGCATGGCGAATTTTACCCACAACCGCCTGAGGATCTTCTATAGAAAGCTCAAGGTGTTCAGGGGCAATACGGTTCGCCACTTCGATCGCTTCATCCAGATCTTTAACCTGAACAAGGGCGGCGCGCTCTGCCATTGAAACACGAATAATCGGCTCACGCTCCATAGTTGGCATCAGTTTCTGAATACTGGCTTCCACCTGATCGATAAAACTTTTATCCCAACTCAGTAGTATTGGCTGGGCATCTTCATCGTGCTCAGCCTGAGAGAAAAGGTCCATAGCAATCCAGTCCGGATCGGTTTTACCATCGCAAACCACCAGAATCTCTGATGGCCCAGCAATCATATCAATACCCACGGCACCAAACACCATGCGCTTAGCAGTCGCGACAAAGATGTTGCCCGGACCAACGATCTTATCAACACGAGGAACAGTCTCTGTACCGTATGCCAATGCCGCAACCGCCTGAGCACCACCGATCGTAAAGACTCGATCTACGCCCGAAATGCATGCAGCAGCCAGAACCAGTTCGTTCAGCTCACCACGGGGTGTCGGTACAACCATAATGATTTCATCAACACCGGCAACTTTAGCAGGAATCACATTCATCAGAACAGAAGATGGGTAGGACGCTTTACCGCCCGGAACGTAGACACCTACGCGGTCCATTGGCATTACCTGCTGGCCCAGCAGGGTGCCATCTTCTTCCGTATATTCCCAGGAACCCTGAGCCTGCTTTTCGTGATAGCGACGAACGCGCTCTGCGGCCTGTTCAAGGGCTGAACGCTGATCTGCAGGCAGTCCATCAAGAGCTTCCTGCAAACGCTCTTTGCTCATTTCCAGCTGGGAGAATTCATCCACATGCAAATGGTCGAAGCGCTCTGTAAACTCCATAACCGCTTTATCGCCATGGCTTTTAACCTGATGCAGAATATCGGTAACCGCTTGGTTAACCGCGGTATCTGATACAGATTCCCAGGCAAGCAGAGTATCAAGCTGTTGAGAAAAGTCAGCTTGAGAAGAAACAAGTCGTTTTACAGAAACGTTCGAAGACATAGGGATTTTCCGGTTCCAAAAAGAGACTAAAGGAAAAGTGACCGGAGGATGAAAGTTACCTCCGGACAGAAAGCGAAACGACCTAGCGTCAGTTGTCTCGCTTGCGTCTTATTAGCTTACTGCAGAACGCAGCTGCTCAATAATCGGCTGAATCAGCTGATGCTTCATTTTCATGGCACCCTGGCTGACCACTAAACGTGTACTGATATGGGCGATATCTTCACGGGCTTCCAGACCATTCGCCTTCAGCGTATTACCGGTATCAACGATATCAACAATCTCATCCGCCAGATCCATAATCGGAGCCAGCTCCATACCGCCATACAGCTTGATCAGATCAACCTGAACGCCCTGCTCCGCATAATAGCGCTTGGCAACATTAACAAACTTGGTTGCTACACGGATTCGGCCATCAGGGCGTTCCTGCCCTTTCATGCCTGCCGTCATCAGACGGCAACGGGCAATGTTCAGATCCAACGGCTCATAAATACCTTTCGCACCATGTTCCATCAGCACATCCTTACCGGATACACCCATATCGGCAGCACCCAGTTCAACATACGTCGGCACATCGGTAGCACGGATAATGATGAGTTTAACGTGATCCAGATTGGTATCAAAAATCAGCTTACGACTTTTGCGAACATCTTCCAGCGGATATATTCCTGCCTGCTCAAACAGCGGCAGAGTTTCATCCAGAATTCGCCCTTTTGACAGAGCGATAATCAGTTGTTGCGGTTCTTGCGATTGACTCATAGTAACAAATAAAACCTGTTAGCCTGGGATTCGACGGATCTTAGCACCTAAAAGTTGCATCTTTTCTTCAATGCACTCATAGCCACGGTCGATATGATAGATACGATCAACCAGAGTATCCCCGTCAGCCACCAGACCAGCAATAACCAAGCTGGCCGATGCCCGTAAATCCGTTGCCATTACCGGGGCACCTTTCAGGCGTTCAACACCCTGAATAATCGCGGTATTACCCTGAACATCGATTTTGGCACCCATACGCAACATTTCCTGAACGTGCATATAGCGGTTCTCGAAGATGGTTTCGGTGACACTTGAGGTGCCTTCGGCGACAGCATTCATCGCAACAAACTGTGCCTGCATATCGGTTGGGAAAGCAGGATATGGCGCTGTACGCAGGTTAACCGCTTTAGGGCGATTGCCTTTCATGTCCAGCTCGATAAAACCTTCACCGGTGGAGATATGCGCACCGGCCTCCTGAAGCTTCAGAAGAACTGCATCCTGAATATCGGCACGGGTATCTTTAACCAGAATACGACCACGGGATGCTGCCGCAGCAACCAGATAAGTACCGGTTTCAATACGGTCAGCCACAACATCATGCTGACAACCGTGCAGCTTCTCAACACCTTCTACTACCAGTCGGTCAGTACCAAGACCTTTGATGTTTGCCCCCATGGCGATCAGGCATTCAGCCAGGTCGGTGACTTCAGGCTCACGAGCAGCGTTTTCAATAACACTGGTGCCTTCGGCAAGGCAGGCCGCCATCAGGATATTTTCTGTACCGGTTACCGTTACCGTATCAAACAGGATATTAGCACCTTTCAGGCGACCATTAACCTTGGCTTTGATATAACCATCTTCAACCAGAATCTCGGCGCCCATGGCTTCAAGACCACGAATATGAAGATCCACCGGACGACTACCAATGGCACAACCACCGGGCAGCGATACCTGAGCTTCGCCAAAGTGAGCCAGCAAGGGTCCCAACACCAGAATGGAAGCGCGCATAGTACGCACGAGATCATAGGGAGCGTGACAATTGCGGATCGTTCGGGCATCCACCTCAATACGCATCTTTTCATCGACAACCGGTTCAATACCCATGCAGCTTAATAGCTCGATCATGGTTGTGATGTCATGCAGGTGAGGCAGGTTACCAATACGAACCGGCCCTTCTGCTAACAGGGTTGCCGCCAAAATAGGTAATGCTGAGTTTTTTGCGCCGGAAATACGGATATCGCCATCCAGTGGGCGACCTCCGGTAATAAGTAGTTTATCCATCTGCGATCCGTAATAATTAAATGTGCGATTAGCCTACGCGGAGTTGAGCGGCATCTTTCCATTGATCAGGCGTAAACGTGCGAATCTGTACCGCGTGAACGTCGCCGGACGCAATCAGGTCATTCAGACCGGAGTATACATATTGCTGCTTTTTAACGGCAGTCAGAGAGGCAAACACCTCACCAACAACAATAATTTCAAAATGACGACCATCATCACCCTGAACCATTACTTCGCAATCAGTCAGTTTGCTTTCTAAAATGTTTTGCAATTCGCTGGCTTGCATTTTTGTCTCCGCGTTTGAGTTAAGTGTTGCCTGTAACAGAAGCCACACTCGGGTAATAAAACACGCTTGCTAAAGCTAAGGGGACAATATTATTAGAAATAAGGGCAAAAGGCGATTTTTGCCCCTTATCAATTCGTTAAGTTTTATTCGCAGCAGTGATGAGGGCGTTCGAAGGAAAGATGGCCGGAAAGGCCAGAAACCGCAATAATCCGTTCAAGCAGGTCTGGAACACCTGAGAAGTGTATCGATTTATCTGAGCGACAAGCTTCCCTGAGCCAGCACATCATCAGAGAAACGGCTGCACTACCGGAAGCGTGCACCCCAGAAAAATCCACTTCAATCACGTCAGGTCCCTGAACAATCAATTGCTCACCTTTGCGGCGAAGCGGCAGTATGGTGGAGAAATTAAGATCGCCACGCACCTGTAACCTTCCTGGTTCTGAAGCAGTAATATCAGCAGACAATTTATTTATTCCTCTGATTTTTGAACAGAATCATCAGCGATCACCGACGCAGACTCACTTTTGAGCCAGTTCTCAATGACATAATCAAAATCGCGGTTGTGTGCCTGCATCGCACTGTCAAACTGATTGCGGAAGGTCAGGCCTAAGTTAATGCCATTAACCGTGACATTGGTAATGCGCCACTGGTTATCTTTCCCTTTACGCATGGAGTAGATGATAGGGTACACCGTGCCATCAACGGCAATGACCTCCATCTCCACAGTATCCCGGTCAGGATCCCGGGACGGTGCTTTGGGATCCAAAACCCGTATCTCTTCATTTGAGAATGCCAGCAGGCCTTTCGCATACGTGCGGATCATGCTGCCTTTGAAAACTTCAAGAAAACGACGACGCTGGTCATTAGTCGCAACCCGGTAATACTTGGCCATGACTCCGGCCGCAAAACGACGCATATCAACCGCCGGCTCAAGAATGCCTTCTACATTGTCATAGAAACGCTGAGGGTCCTCATCGTAGTAACCCCGTGCTTCTTCGATGATACCCAATAACTCATTCGCAGTTCGGGTAACCACCTCTTTGGGCGTTTCTTCTGCAGACAAGGCAGGCAGAGACAAACTGAATGATAAAAAAAACAGAGTGATCAAACTAAAAAGCGATCGCTTTTTTCTCATGATGATAACCTTTGCTTCCATTGACGTTATGCCATTCATCTCAATTAGCCCAAATTCAGTTATCGCACCTGTCAGCCTATTCCTTACCCATGCTGGAAAGGAACTTACCAATCAGATCTTCCAGAACCAATGCCGGTTGCGTATCCCGGATTTCACCGCCATCAGACAGCATATCCTCCTCAGCACCAACCACCAGACCGATATAATTTTCGCCCAGAAGGCCTGAGGTCAGAATCATCGCTGTGGTATCTGCCGATAACTTACCCTGCATACTGTTGTCGATACGCATAGTCACTTTGGCGTCGTACCACTGAGGATCAATCTCAACGGAGGAGACCCTACCGATCGTCACGCCGGCCATAGTCACTTTAGCCCGGGGCTTAAGGCCTCCGATGTTATTAAAATGCGCATAAACGGTGTAGCTGTCTTTTTCATTGCTATTAAGATCCAGCCCGCTCACTTTAAATGCCAGTAACAACAAAGCCAATGCTCCGGCAATTACAAAACTGCCAACCGTGATCTCGATCCAACGAGTTGTCATATTAAAAATCCCCAAACATTAACGCTGTCAAAACGAAATCCAGCCCCAAAACCGCAAGGGAACCATGCACAACTGTCTTGGTGGTCGCGCGACTGATCCCTTCTGAAGTAGGCTCCAGGTCATACCCCTGAAAAACGGCAATCCAGGTCACCACAAAGGCAAAAGCGATACTTTTAATCACCCCATTCATAACATCATGGGTAAAGCTGACAGATGCCTGCATATTGCCCCAGTAGGAACCATCAAAAACCCCAAGCCATTCCACGCCAACCAACATTCCACCCCAGACACCAATCAAACTGAACAGAATACACAGCAACGGCAACGCAATGATACCGGCATAAAGGCGCGGGGCGATAACCCGCTTAACGGGATCAACACCTATCATTTCCATGCTGGCAAGCTGCTCAGTAGCCTTCATTAGCCCAATTTCAGCGGTCAAAGCTGAGCCCGCCCGTCCGGCAAAAAGAAGGGCAGCGACGACGGGACTCAACTCTCGTAGTAAGGTTAGGGCAACCATCTGCCCCAAAGCATCTTCAGCACCAAAATCAACCAGAATAGAGTAGCCTTGCAGCCCTAAAACCATTCCTATAAATAGGCCGGAGACACCGATAATAGCAATGGACAGAACACCAGTGACATAAACCTGCTTAACCAGAAGCCGGAAATTTTTCAACACATAGCCCAAGCCCATTAAAGCAGCAAACAAAAGCTGCGCTGAGCGGCCCAAACCTGCGACGATAGAAAGCACTCTGTCGCCTATCTGTTGCAACCAGTCTAACATTAACCTGCAACTCCATCTTTTCCGGCAAAAAGAATATCTTCTGCAAAGTCATTTGCCGGATAACGAAAGGGAACCGGGCCATCCGGCAAGCCCTGAATAAACTGCTTCACCTCTGCTTCATCACTCTGAAGAATCTGCTCCGGAGTCCCCTGCACCAAAACTTTTCCACCGCTAAGAACACACACATGGTCTGCAATACTCAGACACTCATCAATATCATGAGATACCAGCACTGTGGTCATATTAAGGGCATCATTCAGTTGGCGAATCAGTTTAACCAGAACGCCCAGAGTGATAGGGTCCTGACCAACAAAAGGTTCATCGTACATCATCAGCTCAGGATCAAGCGCAATCGCTCTGGCCAGTGCAACCCGACGGCCCATCCCACCAGAGAGCTCAGAAGGCATCAGATCACGGGCACCACGCAATCCGACGGATTCAAGCTTAATCAGGACCAGATCACGAATCATATCTTCCGGCAGTTTGGTATGGACCCGAAGAGGAAAGGCAACATTTTCGAAGACATTCAGTTCTGAAAACAGTGCGCCACTCTGAAACAACATACCCATGCGTTGCCTCAGCTCAAAAAGCTGTTTACGACTCAATCTGGGAACCGACAACCCATCAACAGCAACATCTCCCTGATCAGGCTTCAACTGCCCACCAATCAGGCGTAACAGTGTCGTTTTTCCCGTCCCACTGGGACCCATAATGGCCGTAATTTTACCCTTGGGAATACGCAGGCTCAGGTCGGAAAAAATCGCACGCTTCTCCCGAAAGAAGGCCATAGATTTGATTTCAACCAGGTTATCGGCATCAGTCATAATGTAGAGGGAACCCTGTGCAAATTATTCGATCCTAAGAAGGCTGGAACTTTACCGTAGAGGAAGCAAAAATACAGCTTTCATATTAATCAGCCAAGACTAATTGATCGCTTTGTCGATTCCAGTAGCTCCTCATCAAACAATGTCATATACGGTAAATTCACATTTTCAGACTTGCATTCACTCTCTGTAACTTCTTTAATTGCCACCCGACCTTCAACAGATTTAAACAGGCCTTATGATTCCCGATACTATTCCTTTTTCTATTGCTGCTCTGATCATTGGCTTAGGCCTGCTGGTCTGGAGTGCTGATCGTTTTATTGCCGGTGCGGCAGCCACTGCCCGCAATTTTGGTATGTCTCCCATGCTTATCGGAATGACTATTGTCTCTATCGGGACATCGGCCCCTGAAATTCTCGTTTCAGCGATTGCCGCAATCGGCGGAAATCCCGGGCTGGCGGTGGGTAATGCATTGGGCTCCAACATTGCTAATATTGGCCTGGTTCTGGGCGTTACCGCCCTGATCGCTCCTTTGCCAATCAATATGAAACTGATGCGCAAAGAGATCCCTTTGCTACTGGGAATCACCTTGCTGGCTGGCGCTATTATGCTGGACGGTCAGATCAGTATGACCGACTCCCTGATTCTTGTTACAGCTCTTGTAATCAGTCTGCTTTGGCTCTTCAAAGGGGACTCAGAAGCCATGGCCGATCAGGAAGAAGAGATTCCTGATATGCCACAGGGCAAAGCGATTTTCTGGCTGCTTCTGGGCCTTGCCATTCTGATCGGAAGCTCCCGTATGTTGGTTTGGGGTGCGGTTAATATCGCAACATCTTTTGGCATCAGCGACGTCATCATCGGACTGACGATTGTCGCCATCGGTACCAGCTTGCCGGAATTGGCTGCCAGCGTAGCAAGTGCTTTAAAACGCCACCATGAGATTGCTCTGGGTAACGTCGTAGGTTCAAATATCTTTAACCTGCTGGCCGTACTCCCCGTACCGGGCTTTTTCGCCACCGTAGTCATTGAACCGGAGGTGATGAGTCGTGATTATCTCACAATGACGAGCCTGACCTTCCTAGTAGCCGCCCTTATCATCATTATGCGCAAGAAAGGCAAGCTCAACCGTATCGAGGGTGGCCTTCTTGGCCTGATTTACATTAGCTATCTCTATTTCATTTATCTGGCCACTGTCTGATGGAGTCATCAATGCGCGATTATCTTGCCTCCGCCAAGCGCACGATCAAACTGGAAGCAGAAGCGGTAACCGCCCAAGCAGCCCATCTGGATGAAAATTTCAGCCGAGGTTGTGAACTCATGCTGAATTGCAAAGGGCGAGTGGTTGTCACCGGCATGGGGAAATCCGGTCATATCGGTAATAAAATTGCGGCAACACTAGCCTCCACAGGCACACCGGCTTTTTTTGTTCACCCCGGAGAAGCCAGTCACGGAGATCTGGGAATGATCACCCGTGGTGATGTCGTTATCGCACTCTCTAACTCCGGAGAAACTTCCGAGGTTACGACCCTACTGCCACTACTGAAACGACAGGCAATTCCACTGATCAGTATTACGGGTTCCAAAAGCTCCACTCTGGCGAAATTCTCTGATGCCCACCTGCTGATCGATATTCAACAGGAGGCCTGCCCTCTCGATCTGGCACCAACCTCCAGTACAACGGCCGCCCTGGTTATCGGTGATGCGCTGGCCATTGCACTTCTCGAAGCCCGCGGCTTCAGTGCTGAAGACTTTGCCTTTTCCCATCCGGGCGGTAGCCTTGGTCGCCGCTTGTTGCTTAAAGTCTCTGATATCATGCACTCTGGCGACCGTCTGCCGTTGGTAAATTCGGGTACAGCCTTGAAGGCCGTACTACTGGAAATCACTCAAAAAGGCCTCGGAATGGCAGGGATTGTCTCTGCAACAGGAACACTTTTGGGGATCTATACCGATGGTGATCTTCGCCGAACGCTAGACCAAGGTTTAGATATCCGTACGGTTTTGGTAGATGATGTAATGACGTCAGCGCCGATCACCGTTTCAGCCGATCAGCTTGCTGCAGAAGCCGTTGAAGTGATGCAACAGAAGAAGATTAATGCCTTGTTGGTGACCAACCAAAGTAATCACCCTGTTGGAGCGCTCAATATGCATGATCTGCTTCGTGCAGGGGTCATTTAACTGCTTAAGTATTCTCAGGCTAAAAGCCATTACTTTTCCCCGATCAAGCGGGATTAAAGTCAAATTCTGGAGTTTTTTTATGTCTTATACCGACACACCAAAAGACAAAGCCCGTTCTGTCCGCCTGCTGGCTCTGGACGTGGATGGTGTGCTCACGGATGGCAGCCTGTACTTTCATGCCGATGGCAGCGAGAGTAAGGCGTTTAATAGTCTCGATGGCCATGGCATCAAAATGCTTCAGGCGAGCGGTGTAGAAGTTGCCATTATCACGGGCCGACGCTCCAAGATGGTTGAACAGCGCGCTCAGGCTCTGGGCATAAAAACACTGTTTCAGGGCCGCGAAGACAAGTTAGTTGCCCTGAAGAGTATTCAGGAAAGCAAGCAACTATCCTGGTCACAAATCGCCTACTGTGGTGATGATCTGCCCGACCTATCGGCGATTAGAACTGCTGGCTTGGGCATTACAGTCCCTAATGCACCTGAATATATGATGCAATATGCAGATATGTGCACGAACCGAAAAGGTGGCGAGGGAGCGGTAAGGGAGGTCTGCGACTTTATTATGCAAGCCCAGGGCACCTTGCAGGATGCCATAGACCACTACCTTTTGGGCTGCTAAATCATGTTGTTTGGAAGCCGACTTAAAAAGCGCTTTATTAGCCTTATAGGTCTGGGGATATTAGGTCTTGCGGTGCACTTTCTGGATGTTCAGCGCCCGCAGTCCTTTGACCTTTTTTCCGATATACCCGACAGCCAGTCCGAGCCTGACTACTACACCGTCAACAGCCACTTTCTGGAATATGATATCAATGGCAACCTAAACCGTTCACTGAAATCGGAACGCCTGCTGCATTATCCGGACACCGAATTAACCGCTCTGGACAAACCTCAGATCACCACTTATACCCCTGATGGTTTACCTCAATGGCTGGCGGTTGCGAACAGCGGCCTGGTTGAAGGTGACGGCAGTCATTTCCAATTAAATCAAAATGTTATAGTCTGGCAGATGATAAAAAATGACGTCAGCGACTCAGGTAAACCGGATGTCCGGCTCAAACTAACTACTGAGCAATTGAACATTGATTTGGACAAAGATCAGGTTTCGACAGAGCAACCTGTACTTATCAGCATCCCTGAAGGGGATACTCGCTCAGTCGGCCTTTTTGCAGATATGACCACCAACAGAATTGAACTAAAGAGCCAGGTTCAGGGACGCTATCAGACTCGTACAGAGCCTTTGCAAGCGCCGCAACTGAATGCCCCAAAAGGTGGTCAGCAAGAGTCTGATGACGCAGCTTCACTAAAGCAGGAATAAGATAATGCCAATGAGTATCACTATGCTGTTGGGTTTGCGGAAATTCGGTCTTTTTTGTGTAACGGCTCTACTGTCAGGCTTCCTGTTATCTCAACCAGCACAGGCCCTTGAAAGCGATACCGATCAACCGATCAGCGTACTTGCCAACAGTGCCGAGTTTACTCCGGATCAGGGAATTGCTATCTATACCGGTAATGTCGAGATTGAACAGGGCAGTCTTAAAGTGGACGCCCACAAAGTCACCGTCTATCGTAAGGCTGACGGTGAAATAGACAAAATCATTGCCGAGGGCAAAGACAACCGGGTTCACCTGCAACAACAACCCAAACCTGAAGATCCCGTTGTACATGCCTATGCAATGTCTATCGTCTACCAAGCTGCTCTTCAGGAGGTTGAACTGACCCGGCAGGCTGAACTTGAAAACGGCAAGGACCAATTCAGCGGTGAGCGTATTCGCTACCATCTGCAAACCAAGCGCATTCAGGCCTGGGGGCAAGACAATAATAAGGATGCTCCGTCCGATGATGGCCGGGTAAAAATCATTTTGTTCCCGAACAATGGTAAGGAGCAGAAATGAAAACCCTAAAGGCGGGACACCTTGCCAAAACCTACAAAAAACGACAGGTTGTTAAAGATATCAGTCTTGAGGTCAATCAGGGACAGGTTGTAGGTCTGTTGGGACCGAATGGTGCCGGAAAAACAACATCCTTCTACATGATCGTCGGATTGGTTCGCTCTGATGCGGGCTACGTGACTCTGGATGACGAAGATATTACACCGCTGCCAATGCACGGCAGAGCTCAGAAAGGTGTGGGCTACCTGCCACAGGAAGCCTCTATTTTCCGCAAGCTATCGGTTGAAGACAATATTCTGGGCATTCTTGAGACCCGCAAAGAGCTCAGTAAAAAAGAGCGTAAAGAACACCTCGAACGCCTGTTAAATGAGTTCAGCATTACACACATCAGGAAAAGCCTGGGTATGAGTCTTTCCGGTGGTGAACGCCGCCGTGTTGAAATTGCCCGAGCACTGGCGACTGAGCCCTCTTTTATTCTGCTTGATGAGCCTTTTGCCGGGGTTGACCCTATTTCAGTGAACGAAATTAAGTCGATCATTCGCCAGCTGAAAGCGCGAAATATCGGAGTACTGATCACGGATCACAATGTCCGGGAAACCTTGGATATCTGTGAAAAAGCCTATATCGTCAGTGCAGGGCAGATTATCGCTGAAGGCGATGCCGCCAACATCATGGACAACCAGCAGGTACGGGATGTCTATCTCGGCCATGAGTTCAAGTTATAACCACTTTGGGAATAAGCCGTAATCTATGAAACCGGCCTTACAGCTTAAAATTGGTCAGAGTCTGACCATGACACCTCAACTGCAGCAGGCGATACGCCTGTTGCAGCTATCGACTCTCGATTTACAGCAGGAGATTCAGGAAGCCCTTGAATCTAATCCTATGCTGGAGCTTGAAGACGAGTTTAATTCAGCAAATGATGCCACTGAAGCAAACTCAGATTCCGAGAGCAACAAAGAGGACCAGAGCAAATCCGAAAGTGAATCTGCCAGCAGTAATGAAAGTCAGGATGCTGAGCTGGAAAACTATACCGCAACAGCGGAAGACAGCTGGCAGGATTCGATCCCTGAAGACCTACCAGTGGACAGTGGCTGGGATGATGTCTATCAGGAAAGCCTCTATACTCAATCATCAGCCCCAAGTGATGATGACGGTTCCTATCTTGAGCAGCGCGGCATCATCACAGAAACGCTGCAGGACCATCTGCTCTGGCAATTAAACCTGTCAGGCCTGCCGGAATGCGATCGGCTGATCGCAGAAGCGATCATCGACAGTATTGATCCTGATGGCTACCTCTCGTCCCCGATCGAAGAGATCTATGAAGGCCTGCAAAGCCGACCTGAGTTCCAGAATAAAGAATACGAGCTTGAGATAGAGGACGTTCAGGCCGTTCAGGGATATATTCAGCACCTTGATCCGATTGGTTGTGCCGTTAAAGACCTGCAGGAGTGCCTGCTCGTTCAGCTGGAGCCTCTGGATGCTAACGCCTTCCTGCTGGAAAAAACCCGTAAACTGATCACCCTGCATCTCGACCTTCTGGGTAGTCGTGATTTCGCACAGCTTATGCGTCGTCTGAGAGTTAAAGAACCTGAGCTTCAGGATATCATTGAGCTGATCCGTAGCCTGAACCCTAAACCTGGGTCTTCTATTTCGACAGAACATGCTGAGTACATTGCACCGGATCTTTTTGTTACCCGTGAAGAGGATCACTGGAAAGTCGACCTGAACCCGGATATAGCCCCCAAAATTCGTATTCATGGTGCTTATTCTGGTCTGATCAAGCGGGCCGACAACAGCCGGGATAACACCTTTATGAAAAACCAGCTTCAGGAAGCACGCTGGTTCCTGAAGAGTCTTCATAGCCGCAACGAGACATTACTCAAGGTTGGCATTGAGATTGTGAAGCGCCAGCAGGCATTTCTTGAAATTGGTGAAGAAGGCATGAAACCACTGGTCCTGCATGACATTGCAGATGCCATCGGCATGCATGAATCCACCATCTCCCGGGTAACGACGCAGAAATATATCCATACCCCCCGGGGTATTTTTGAACTTAAGTACTTTTTCTCCAGTCATGTCGGTACTACCGCAGGTGGTGAAGCATCCTCGACCGCAATTCGGGCTATGATTAAGAAAATGATTGCCGATGAACCACCGAGGAAACCTTTCAGCGACAGTAAGTTGGCCAATATGTTGGCTGAGCAGGGAATTAAGGTCGCCAGACGGACCGTCGCCAAGTACCGCGAAGCGATGAATATCCCCCCGTCGAACGAACGTAAGAAATTGATTTAAAATCAATTTAGAAAAAACGCTTTGCAAATACCTGAAAAACGATACAATCAAAATTGCAAGACCGCGAATAATAAGGAGCTATTTATGCAATTGAATATTACCGGTCAACACCTGGAATTAACTGAAGCTCTGCAAGAGTACGTTTCTACCAAGTTTGAGCGTCTTGAGCGTCACGTTGATAACATCACTAACGTACAGGTTGTTCTCAAGCTGGAAAAAGAGCGTCAGATTGCTGAAGCAACTCTGCACGTAGCCGGCGCAGATCTGCATGCCACCGCAGAAGCTGAAGATATGTATGCATCTATTGATATGCTGACGGATAAAATCGATCGCCAGCTGATCAAACACAAAGAAAAGGCCCAAGCCCGTAAACAGGGTGCGGCAGCCCGCTAATTATTGAGCATAACTGATATCCATGTTACTCAATTCAGTTCTGACTCCTCCGAGAACCCTTGACGGGGTTCCCGGAGGCAGCAAAAAGCGTCTCCTAGAGTTCTTCAGCAAGTTTATCTCTCAGCAGATTCCCACTCTTGAAAGCACCGAGGTTTTCGATAGCCTCATTGCACGGGAACGACTGGGAAGTACTGGTGTTGGTGAAGGCATTGCCATTCCACATTGCAGGGTTAAAAACTGCTCGGAAAGTATAGGAACCTTTATTCGCCTGAAAGATAAGGTTGACTTCGACTCTATCGATGGACGACCTGTTGATCTTTTGTTTATTCTGCTGGTTCCAGAGGAGGCAACCGACGACCATCTTCAGTTGTTATCCGGTCTGGCAGAGAAATTCTCTGACCCCGATTTCTGTCGACAGCTTCGCGAAGCGGTGGGTTCCGAGGGGCTGTACGAACTCTGGACTCAGAGCTAAAGCCTTTATCTGCTACCGAAGTAATCCATCCGGGCACAAATAGCATACTGATAAGGTCTTCTGTATCTTTTGTAATACCGATGACCTTATCTTTCGCTAACCTCTTATTCGGGCCTGATCCGTTTACACTTAAACGGTTGATAAACTGCAGCCCATTCAGAAAAGCATTAACAAGAATTGACTGAACCACGCGTAAAAGGGATGTGAGATGAAACTGGTTATTATTAGTGGACGATCCGGTTCCGGTAAAAGTATTGCACTCCATGTGCTCGAAGATCTGGGCTACTTTGCCATTGATAACCTTCCCATCGGCTTACTCAGCCAGCTTCCGGATAATCTTCCTGGCTCCAATAATCTGGTTGCAGTCAGCATTGATGCCCGCAATATCGTCACCGACCCATCCGGTGTTCAGCCTCACTTCGAAAAGCTGAAATCTCAGGGCTATGATGCACGTATCATCTACTTGGATTCGGATGATGGCACCCTGATTGACCGTTTCAATGCCACCCGGCGCAAGCATCCTTTGTCCTCTGAAAAAGTATCTCTTGCCGAAGCGCTCATAAAAGAAGGCAATCTTCTTGAGCAGATCGCTGAACAAGCAGACCTCAGAGTCGATACCAGTAACCTGAGTATCTATGACCTTCGTGAGATCATCACTCAGCAGCTGGAAAACTCTGAATCCAAAACCAATGTCGCCATACAGTTTCAGTCCTTCGGTTTTAAGCGCGGGATACCAAAAGACTGTGACTTTATCTTTGATGTCCGCTGCCTGCCTAACCCATACTGGGAAACACATCTTAGGGTCTATACCGGACTCGATCAGCCCGTTATTGATTTTCTGGAACAGGATTTCAGCGTCCGGGCCATGGTATCGGATGTCGCCGGCTTTCTTGAAAAGTGGCTCCCCAGCATTATCGCCAGTAGCCGCAGCTATATTACCGTAGGAATCGGTTGTACTGGTGGACAGCACAGGTCAGTATTCGTTGCGGAACAGCTGACCGACAAGTTTAAGCATCAGCACCCTCAAACTCTGGTCAGACATCGGGACCTTAGTCTGGCAAACAAAGACTAGGATAAAGCTATGCCTGAGTTCACAGTAACGGTAAGTAATAGCAAAGGCTTCCATCTGCGGCCAGCCTCCAAGCTACTTCAGCTGGCGACAGACTTTGATGCTGCCAGAATCCAGCTCCACCACAAAGAATCAGGACGCTCTGCGGACTGCAGAAATATGATGGCTCTGATGATGATGAGTTCGCCTCAAGGCACGGAGTTCTCTGTCCAGGTAGACGCTGATGAAGCACTGGTGGAAGAAGTCAGAAAGGCTGTTTTTGAGCTGTTTGAAAATGGTTTTGGTGACGAAGCCTGATCCTAATCGCTTGCTTAAATCTGCTGAAATTTGGCCGACTATAAAAATACAGTTAATATCAAAGGATTAGCCAATCAGGTATCAAACCGGAAAACGTTTTAACCCAATCATCTTTCTTAACGCGAACTCTTTCATCGACACGGTAACCTATGGCCAGCGAAAATCAGGATATTCCTCCAATGCTTGAACGTCTGACCAACGCGATGGACTCAGGCTCATTTGCGCAAGTACGCCGAATGCTGAACCGTGGTTTACCGGCTCAGGATGTCGCGCACCTGCTTGAATCATCCCCTCCGAAAGAACGAGATGTCCTCTGGAATCTGATCGAACCTGAGTTTCAGGGTGATGTTCTTCAGCATCTTGTGGATGATATTCAGGCGATCTATCTGAAACGGATGAATCCGGAAGAGTTCCTGACAGCAACCGAAGGCCTGGATACGGATGATATTGCCGACCTTCTGCAGCAACTGCCGGACACGCTGATTCAGGAAGTACTCGTTTCAATGGATGCTCAGGATCGGCATCGGGTTGAAGCTGTACTCTCCTACCCGGAGGATACCGCTGGTGGCCTGATGAATACGGATACCATCACGGTCCGTCCTGACATCAGCCTTGACGTTGTCATGCGTTATCTTCGTCGCCACGAATCCCTGCCGGATTCAACCGACTCGGTTCTCGTGGTAAGCCGGGGTGATCATTTTATCGGCACCTTGCCTATTATCCGCCTTCTGGTAGCCGACCCCTCCATTACCGTTCGTGAAGTGATGGACACCGATACCATCGTGATTCCTGCTGACATGCACGATAGCGATGTTGCCAACCTGTTTGAGAAATTTGACCTTATTTCCGCTCCGGTTGTTGATGATGAAGGCACACTATTGGGTCGTATTACCATTGATGACGTGGTTGACGTTATCCGGGAAGATGCCGACCACTCCCTGATGAGCATGGCCGGTCTGGATGAAGACGAAGATACCTTCTCCCCGATTATGATCACTGCCAAACGCCGGGCTGTATGGCTAGGAATTAACCTGCTCACTGCATTTCTGGCTTCAGCTGTTATCGGACTTTTTGATGCCACCATCGAGAAAGTTGTCGCACTAGCCGTCTTAATGCCGATCGTCGCCAGCATGGGAGGTATTGCCGGAAGCCAAACACTCACCGTTGTTATTCGCGGTATGGCACTTGGGCACATATCCTCCAGTAATACCCCTTGGCTGCTTAACCGAGAGTTTATTGTCGGCCTGATTAACGGCACCATCTGGGCTCTGGTTGTCGCAGGTGTCGCTATTCTCTGGTTTGATGACCTGACCCTGGGCTTCATTATCGGCTCTGCGATTATTATCAACCTCCTGGTCGCCGTACTTGCCGGGGCTGCTTTGCCATTGGCATTGAAATGGATGAAAATCGATCCGGCGTTGGCCGGTAGCGTTCTGCTTACCACAGTGACCGATGTGATTGGTTTCATGGCCTTTCTGGGATTGGCAACAGTCTTTTACCTGTAAACAGCTTCGCCGGACTTGGCGTCCAAAACAGAAAGGCCGGATAGCTAGCTATCCGGCCTTTCTGTTAATAACGAGGATTCAGCGGGCAAAGGATTTAACAACCCTTATTAGACTAGGCACCCGCTACCGACATCTGTTCAATCAGAACCGAACCGGTCTGAGTATTGCCCCGGGTATCAACATCGGAGCCGACTGCAACGATATTGCTGAACATATCCTGCAAATTCCCCGCGATAGTGATCTCATGGACCGGGTATTGAATCACTCCATTCTCGACCCAAAAACCTGCAGCTCCCCGGGAATAATCGCCCGTGACCATATTGACCCCCTGCCCCATCAGTTCCGTCACTAAAAGACCGGTACCCAGCTTATTGAGCATCTGTTCATAACTTTCACCGGTAGAGGAGATTCTGAGGTTGCGGGCTCCACCAGCATTTGCTGTGGTTTCCAGCCCCAGCTTACGGGCAGAGTATGATCCCAGCATATACTGCTGCAGAACACCATCAGCAACAAAAACATTATCCCGGGTTGCAACACCTTCCTGATCGTAAGGTGCACTGGCAACCCCACCTTTCAGATGAGGTTGTTCAAAGACCGAAACGAATTCAGGGAACAGCTGCTCGCCCAGCCGATCTTTCAGGAAAGACGCATTGCGGTACAGACTACCACCGCTTATTGCTCCCATAAGATGGCCCAGCAAACCCGACGCGATCTCAGCAGCAAACAGTACGGGAACCTTACGGGTTGAGATCTTCTGCGGATTAAGTCGCATCAGGGTCCGTTCAGCAGCCTTTTGACCAATCACCTCAGGAGCACTTAAAAGATCCCACTGGCGCTGACTGTCGTACCAGTAATCACGCTGCATCTGATCGCCTTCACCAGCAATCAGAACACAACTGGCGGAGTAATTTGTCCCCCATAATTGCCCCTGGAAGCCATGGCTATTGGCATACAGCGTAGTACGCTCACCGGCATGGAAACCCGCACCATCAGAGTTCGTAATCCTGCTATCTTGTCTGCCAACCGACTCGCAGGCCAGAGACAGATCAACCAACTGGTCAACATCGAAAGGCTTAGGGTAATAGAGCTCAGGATCCTGCCAGGACGTAGCCATCAACTCAGCTGACGCCAATCCCGCAAAAGGATCTTCTGCAGTATGCTCAGCAAAAGCCAGCGCCATCTCAACGGCCTGTTCCAGAGCATTATCAGTCAGGTCAGTTACGGAAACATGCCCTTTTCTCTGACCTTTATAGAGCGTCAGGGACAGACTCTGATCCTGATTAAACTCGACGGTTTCCACTTCCCCCATACGAGCGTTCACGGATAGTCCCCGGCTGGCTCCTATCGAAAGCTCAGCACTGGTGGCTCCTTTCTGCTGGGCCAGGCCAAGGACCTGTTCAGCACAACGGGGCAACTGTTCTTTCCAAGCCTGCATCTGCTCACTGAGTGCTGCCTTGGATTGTGAGGATGGCACCTGATTCATTGCAGATACTCCTGTGATTCGTTAGATAAAAAATTCAAATTACTCATGAGCCAGATACGGATGCGGAACCCGCATCGGCCTTAAAGGGGTTCTGTGTTAAACTTGCCGCAAGTAACAACTGCACAAGTGAAGAAGATGACTGACGAGATCCAAGAAGGCTACGAAGAGTTCGAAGAAGGCCCCAGCAAAACCCAGATAAAAAGGGAGATGAAAGCGCTGCAGGAGATGGGTGCGAAAATTCTGTCTCTGAATGCAGAGCAGATAAAACAACTCCCTCTTTCCGATGAGATGCTTGCAGCCATTGATGAGTCTCGCCGTATCCGCTCCCACGAGGCCCAACGCCGCCACCTGCAGTACGTGGGTAAAATAATGCGGCGCGAAGATACCGAAGCAATTGCTGAAAAAATCGCCCTGTTTGATACCACAAGCGAGGCTTACAATCGTCAGTTCCATATGCTGGAACATTGGCGTGACCGTCTGATTGCAGAGGGCGACGATGCGCTGAATGCGCTAATCGCAGAGAAACCGGATACAGATCGTCAAATGATGCGCCAGCTGATCCGTACCGCTCAGAAAGAGCTGAAGAATGGTAAACCACCTGCCGCTGCCCGTAAGATTTTCCGCAGTCTGCGGGATATTTACGGACTTTGAGTCGCCATTGACACGACCGAACCTCAGCAGGCCCATGGCCTGCTGACTTCAAACCCTCTTGCCAGTCTCTCACTGACCGGTACCACCAACCGTTAATTCATCAATCTTCAAAGACGGCTGACCAACTCCCACAGGGACACTCTGGCCATCTTTACCGCACACACCCACACCATCATCCAGTTTCAGATCATTGCCCACCATAGAAACTTTCTGCATCGTTTCCGGACCATTACCGATCAGAGTTGCTCCTTTAATGGGAGCCGTCACCTTACCGTTTTCAATCAGATAAGCCTCACTGGCTGAAAAGACAAATTTACCGGACGTAATATCAACCTGACCTCCGCCAAAGTTAACGGCGTAAACCCCTTTTTTCACACTGGCGATCAGCTCTTCAGGGTTATGCTCACCAGGCAACATATAAGTGTTGGTCATACGGGGCATAGGCAGATGCGCAAATGACTCACGACGACCATTACCCGTTACCGACTGATTCATCAAGCGGGCATTCATCTTGTCCTGCATGTAGCCTACAAGACGACCATTTTCGATTAATGTCGTGTTTTGCGTTGGTGTTCCTTCGTCATCAACAGAGAGAGAGCCCCGTCGATCTGCCAGAGTGCCGTCATCAACAATGGTGCAGAGCGAGGAAGCGACCTGCTCGCCGATCCGACCGGAGAATGCAGAAGACCCCTTACGGTTGAAATCACCTTCCAGGCCGTGGCCCACAGCTTCATGCAGCAGAACACCGGGCCACCCGGCCCCAAGAACCACCGGCATATTGCCTGCGGGGGCATCTACGGCCTCCAGATTGACCAACGCCTGACGAACCGCTTCTTTTGCCACAGATTCAGCCAGCGATTTATCCATCAGTGCCTTAAGACTATAGCGGCCACCAGCACCTGCTGAGCCACGCTCTCTGCGGCCGTTCTGCTCAGCAATGACACTGACATTAACCCGAACCAAAGGACGTATATCTGCTGCCAGGGTGCCATCACTGGCTACCACGAGTACCTGCTCAAAATTAGCAGATAATGAGGCGGTCACTTCTTTAACTCTTGAGTCAGTCTCTCGGGCAATTGTGTCTGCCTGCTGAAGAATTGCCAGCTTCTCTTCTGAGCTCAGCGCCAGGATCGGATTATCCTGAGCATATAGAGGCTTAAAAGCGACCCTGTCCAAGGCTTCCACTTTTCCGGATTTACCCTGACGAACAATACTTCGCGCGGCTTCTGCTGCCTGTGAAATCGCCAGAGCACTAATATCGCCACTGTAAGAGAAGCCTGTTTTCTCACCGGAGATTGATCGGACACCAACCCCGCGGTCAGCACTGTATCCCGCATCTTTTACAATGCCCTCTTCCAGAACCCAGCTCTCACTCATCGACTGCTGAAAGTAGAGATCTGCAAAGTCGATACCGGGGCCCATAGCCTCTGCCAGAAAATGATCCAGCTGACTTAGATCTACCTGACCGGGAAGCAGTAACTCCCGGGAAACCTGTTCAATCATATATTCTCTCTCAGAGCAGATCAGAAGACCCGCTTCAACTCAATTTGAGGTTTATCCCAATCACCCTGAATCGTATAGGTCGCCTGTGTGAACTTATCAAACAGATTACCAAACACCTTCTGAATGATGTAGATGGTCCCACCTACCTGAGGGGCGCCGGCTAAAATAGCGGCAAAGGGTAAGGTCTCACCCACGGGCAAGGTTACCACCATCTCCTGATCAAACTTTTCATCGACGAAATCCAATTCGCCTGTCATTTCAAACTTGGTTGATGTTCCTGAGACACGGATTGGCTCTTTAATCTGACCAACCCCATCTTTCAGCTCTACCCTGCCGGTTACTTTATCGTAGGACAACCCTTTGCCAGACAGGTCAGAAAAATCCAGCTGTAGTCGTCTGACCAGCGATTCAAAATTCAAAAGCGAGAGCAGTTTTAAAGCGGGTACCGATTGCACTTGCTCAAAAGAACCTTTTTCAAGATCAATATTCACCTGCCCACTCAGCGTCTCAGATCGAACATCATGGGGCATCCCTTGCCAATTCACCCGAATTGAAGAGTCCGATCGACTACTTGTTACCGCAACAGGAATATCGAAAGCTTTTTGAACATCCGCAAGATTCTGACCACCGATGTTAAGAATGACCGATGTCTGAGCCTTAACGTTATCGTCCACATCATCCACGAGCCAATCCAAAGTTCCTGAGAAATCGACAGTACCCTGGGATAAGTTCTTAAGATTCACCTGCCGAGATGACTCACTTGACCGATAGCTCGCATCCAGTTTCTGCCCACGGATACCCCGTATCGAAAAATCATCAACACTCACATCAAAATCCGGCCAAGCAGGCGTGAATATCTGCTCAAAAATTTCGTTGCGCTCTTTTTTACCAAGTGGTGCAGTTGCACGCGCCCCTGACGGGGCCGCCTTTAGAAAGATCCGCTTCATATCGAAACTCAGCAACTCGGAGGAAAGCGAAACCACTCCTTCAAGTTGTTGGCTTACGACACTTAACTGCCCACCGCCACCAGAAGATTCTGCATCAATTGTCAGGTCATCAAGCTGAAACTCTTTATACACCAGAGCATCTGTTGCCACATGGAGCCGTATACTGGAGCTATCAGAAGCCTTATTGGCGGTACTGGCCTGCCCTGAAGTCGTCGCGGAACTACTCACAGAAGCGGTTAATGCCTGACGAGCATATTCCTGCTCCGCGAAGGCCACCCAAGGCTCAAGATCAAACACCGATTCGTCAATGTACAGGTCCGTCCTGCCAGTGGGCTCTGGCAGAGCTTTCGCGTTCACGGTGGCATTGCTATACCAAACGCCAACACCATAATCCTTAGCATCTCCCCCCCAGATCCCGTGGCTCAACAGAAAACCTTCAGATTGACGCGAATCATAAGCAACCGAGAAGCGGTTAGCCGAGGGGGCAAAGCTCATTTCTACCATCAGGGGCTTCTTGGTATCAGCGGCTTTACCCACGGGATAAGGAAGACTGACTGAAACCCCATCCAAATCAGAGCGTAAATGCAACCGGCTTATCCGGTCCAGATCAACGCTGAATTCATAATTGAGCTGACCTGTAACCCAGGAAGAAAAAGGCATTGGCTGCCAACGGTTAATATCGGTGGTTTCTGCAACACCGGAACCGGAAACAATCACAGCCCCGCGGGTTATATCAGTTCGGACTGCAAAATCAGCTTCTCCTCCGAGAAATTCTGCCTGTCCTTTATCAACTAACAGGCCTTTTTCAGTATCGTAAATAACCTTGGCCTGAATGTGTTTCAGCGGAGACGACAGCTCAGGAATCAAAAGCTGATTGGCATCGGTCAAAACAGAAACCTGCCCTTTGCCTTTACGGCCATCAACCGGAAAACGGAGATCAGTTTCAACCAATAATGGCTTTCCGGATAATTGCCAATCATGCAAAGATTCAGGCACTAAATCTTCCAGTGGGGTTTCCGTAAAAATCTGCCAGCCCCATTCAGGAAAAACAGAGCCTGAAAGATTCAGTCCAACGACATTACCGATTCCATCGTCACGCAGCGTCACCTCCCCCTTAATCCCCTCATTAGAGAGATAGCGTCCGGAGTTAAGAGCAACATCCAGGTCCGTACCATCCAAACGAACCTGAGCGTCTACAGCTTCAGCCTGAGGCCAGTCAGGAAGAAACTTCAACGTACTGTCTTTCACATCTAACAGAAGCAGGCTGGCAATCTCGCGGGGGGGCGATTGCGCTCCAAGATTCAGAGTACCGTCAAAAACAAAACCGCCTTGAGACACATGGGCCTGTTTGATGCTGCTGTTTAACCAGTCGTTTAGTGATTCAGCAACAACCCGATCCGGTACCAGCTGCAGGCCAAATGCTTCTTCAGCGGCGGTTAGACCCACGTTAAGATAAAAGTAATCGTCTTCGCCAGGCCGACTGTGAAGATCAAACTCACCGGCAACATCACTGTCACCCTGTTTAAGCTGTAAATCGATACCATAAACTCTGAGGGCATCGCCAATCACCCAGTGCACTTCGCCCAAAGCGTTATCAAACCACCAGCCACCACTATAAAGCTCCGGGTATCCCATAAAGAACTCATCAGAATGGAAGCGGATAAAGCCGGCCTCGGCACTACTCTCGACATAACCATTAACATTACGCAGCACAGGAGCACCGTAGAAGGCATCCACATCGACAGAATCAAGCTGAGTCTGCAGAAGAAATTCCTTATCTTCAGACTGGGTCACCGTGGTATTGCGAAGCACTCCCTTTGGCTTCAACCGAACCAGAGCATCTCGAGCCATATCGGGCAGCCCTGGCCATTCAAGCAAGGTATCGCTGAGTTTACTCAGCTCCAGATTAGATACCTGTACCTGCCAGTTATTTTGCGAGGCCTCTGCGGTTACCTGCTCAAGCGAAAACGTACGCTCCTGAAGACTGAATGCCAGTTGATCAGCAATCAGCTCCCAGCCCCCTTGATCCTGCTGCCAGAAAAGGGTTGAGTTAAGATCTGAAACCCGGACTTCCGGCTGATCAGGTAAGGTCAGTTTAAGCGAGGCATCTTTGAGATCACCCTTTAAGCTTTGTAAGCGCCCCTCCTTCCAGCTCCCCCAGAGTTCAATACCACCACTTAACTCAGGCAATTCAAAAGGTAATACATGGGCCACTTTCTCCAACCAGGAGCTCAGTGATTGAGAATCCGCCTGCAGATAAAAATCCACCGTCAGGGATTCCTTATCAAAAGGATCACCACTGACTTCCATAATAAAAGCGACCTGCTGCGGTGAACTGGGGTCTAACTGCAACTGCCCTTGCAGGCGCTGACGACCATCCACCTCATAGACTTCCAGACGACGACTGTATGCCCTGTACTCCCGACCATAGCGATCAGTCAGGTCCAGCCAGACATGCTCCATCTTCAGATGCTGCTGCCGGAGAAGAAACTGAAGTAACCGGGCAATAGGAGCAACATCTTCACGGATCGTTTGTCGCCCTCGGCGCGTAGCATCAGCAGCCTGATTGTTTTCATCGGCTGCCGCACCCGACAGGCCCCAGCCATTCAAAGACCAGGAGGAATCATCACCTTGAGTAAGACGCAGAGTTACCCCCTGAATAGAGGCTTGCCGGATAACAGGAAACTGATAACGGAATGAGCTGAAACTATCCAGCTCAAGACTGAAGTTTCGCACTTCTATCGCCGGCTTAACGCCCTCTCCGGGCTCTGCCTGAGGGGCGTAGACTTCGATCTGGTCCAGGCGTATATAGGGGTCAAAATCATTCCACTGGCCATCAAGCTGATCGATCTTTAGATTGATCGCTAACTGATCATTGGCCCACAACACCAGATCATCACGATAGTTTTCCAGCAACGGAAAGAAGTAGCGGCCGATACTGACGTACATCGCCAATACGACCACAATAGGAAGTACCAACCAGATAATACTGTGGTTAAAGATATGCCGGGGTAAAGACATTAATAAAACCGCATCCGGCTGTCAGTTAAAGCAGAAAATAGAAACACACACGTCACTCTGAAACAGATCAATCTGAAACTTACGCCTGAGATCCGGGCAGATTGCACCACGGCCTCTCATCGGCAGTGTTACAAATTAGAGCAGAACAATATCGAACTGTTCCTGACTATAGAGGGTTTCTACCTGAAACTTAATGGTTTTATTAATAAAGAGCTCAAGATCAGCAACACTGGCGGACTCTTCATCAAGCAAACGATCCACAACAGGCTGAGAAGCCAGCACCAAATAGGTGTCTGAACCATAGGCACGCTCTTCCCGCAGAATCTCACGGAATATCTCATAGCAAACGGTTTCCGGTGTCTTTAAAGTGCCTCGGGCTTCGCAGGTCGGGCAGGGTTCACACATCACCTGTTCCAGGCTTTCCCGGGTACGCTTACGGGTCATCTGCACCAATCCCAGCTCAGTAACACCGGTCAGTTTAGTTTTGGCATGATCCCGTTCCAGGTTCTTTTCAAGCAGGCGCAACACTTGGCGCTGATGCTCCGGATCTTCCATATCGATGAAGTCCAGAATAATAATGCCGCCTAAGTTACGCAAACGAAGCTGACGAACGATAGCCGTGGCCGCCTCAAGATTGGTCTTAAAGATGGTTTCTTCGAGATTACGATGACCAACAAATGCTCCCGTATTCACATCAATGGTCGTCATCGCTTCGGTCTGGTCGATCACCAGATAGCCACCGGATTTCAGCTGAACTTTTCGACCCAGCGCTTTCTGGATCTCATCCTCAACCCCGTAAAGGTCAAAGATAGGACGTTCACCTGGGTAATACTCCACCTTATTTTCAAGGCTGGGTACAAACTCCTGAACAAACTCTTTCAGTTTAGTGAAATTCTCCCGGGAATCGATACGGATTTTCTCAATTTCCGGACGAACAAAGTCCCGCATCGTGCGCATAAAAAGTGGTAAGTCTTCGTAGATAACGCTTTTATTTTTTGCGTCCTTACAACGACGCTCTACAGCGCGCCACAGTCGGTACAGAAAATGCGTGTCAGCCAGAATTTCATCTTCGCCAAAGCCTTCTGCTGCGGTACGGATAATAAAGCCACCCTGCTTTTCACCACCGGCTTTATCTTCATCCGGGGTCGCGCTTTCAACAATATTCCGTAAACGTTCCCGTTCGGCTTCATCTTCAATACGCTGTGAAACACCGGTATGGGGCGTATGAGGCATATAAACAAGATAACGGGAAGGAATCGACAGATGAGTGGTCAGGCGAGCGCCTTTGGTGCCGATTGGCTCCTTAGTAACCTGCACAATAAGAGATTGGCCTTCATGCAGGAGTACGCTGATACTCTCGACTTCAGTGCCATTGGGGCGGTTTGCAGGAACAACATCAGCAGCATGAATAAATGCAGCACGTTCCAAACCGATATCCACAAATGCTGCCTGCATTCCCGGCAAAACCCGAACGACTTTCCCTTTATAGATATTACCGACAATACCTCGGCGGCGGGTTCGCTCGATATAAACTTCCTGCAGCACACCGTTTTCAACCACTGCAACCCGGGTTTCCATCGGTGTGATATTAATTAAAATCTCTTCACTCATCGCCTCTCCCCCTGCGATAAATTGATCCGTGCCCGAAACGATGGCGCTGTTATGAAGATTCGAGTACCCGGATACCAAATTGTTTCAACAGATCTGCAGTCTCAAACAGAGGCAGGCCGACAACATTGCTGTAACTGCCGGATACCGAGCGGACAAATACAGCCGCCAAGCCCTGAATACCGTAACCTCCTGCCTTATCGAAAGGCTCACCGGTATCACAGTATGCATGGCACTCCGCCTCACTCAAGGCCCGGAAAGACACATCGGTTACACTGATAATCGACTGAACATGCCTGCCCTGACAAACGGCAACACCGGTCATCACCTGATGAGTCTTGCCGGATAACTGCATTAGCATATCAACAGCCTGCCGACGATCACGGGGTTTTCCCAAGATCTTTCCGTCAAAGACCACTGATGTATCAGAACCCAAAACAGGTAGCTCGGTACCTGAGCGCTTCTGGCCCGCTAAAGCTTTTTGCTCAGCCAAACGCATCACATAGGATGGTGCAGACTCACCAGGCAACACACCTTCATCCAGATCAACCGGATATTTAAGGCAGCTTAAACCAATTTGCTTCAGAAGTGCTTCCCGTCGCGGAGATGCCGAGGCCAGACAAAGATCGTAAGAAGTATCGTTTTTTTGCATCAGTCAGACTTTTCTTTTAACTAAAATATGTCAACCGGGTCATCCGAAGCATCAATGAATCTGAAAACGTCGGCGTATGGTTCGCATACCAATAAAAAACCAGGGCCAAAGCACCATACTGGTGATCGCCGGCAAGAGAAATGCCAAGGTATCTGCAGCAACGCTGGTCAGATTCTGGATCCACTGGAAAATCAGAAGACTGATACTGATTAAGAGGCCAACCATTAAGGCCTGCTGAAGAGCCCCATAATTACGCATCCTCTGGAAGAGCAAAAGCGAGATATAGGCGATAACTGACATCGCCAATGCATTCTGTCCCAACAGAGAGCCATCAAGGAGATCCATGCACAGCCCCAGAAAAAAACCAGCCATCACACCGACACGATGAGGTAAAGCGATGCACCAATAGATCAGAACCATAGTCGCCCACTCGGGCTGCACCCAAAGAAAAGCGTCAGGCAGAGGCATCGCTGCTAACAGAAGGGCAAATACAAAGGTGAAAATAATAATACCCATAGTTACTTCTGCACCTCACTGTTACCCACACCCGGTGACTGAGCTTTCTCTTCGGATACAACATCTTCAGCGACATTGTGTGGGTTTAACATCAAAACATATCGGCTGCGTTCAAGTTGCGCCAATGGCCTTGCGAATACTGAAGCAAAAGGTTTACCCGGCTCGTGTCTGACCCGGCTAACCTCAGCAACGGGATAGCCTTTTGGAAAACGCCCCGCAAGCCCGGAAGTAACCAGCAAGTCGCCCTCCTTGATATCCGCTGTATCAGGAACATGACTCAGCGTCAGCTCATCAATACTGCCGGAACCAATGGCAATAACCCGAAAACCGTTTCGATTAATCAGAACAGGTACAGCATGGGCTGTATCCGCAGCCAAAAGAACCCGACTGGTATACGTACTAACCGACACGACCTGCCCCATCAGCCCCAAAGCATCGACAACAGCCTGGCCTTCATAAACCCCGTCATTACGGCCTCTGTTAACCAGTACCTGATGGGTAAAGGCATCTGCATCAAGGCCAATCACCTCACCAAGAAGGAAGTCATCTTTATTGGGTTTCTGAGCATTCAGCAGCTCCCGTAATCTTAAGTTTTCAGCAATCAGATAAGCCATTCGCTGGTTTTTGCTGGATAGCTGCAAGGCCTGCTCTTTAAGTAGGGCATTCTCTTCCAACAAAGCATTCCGGTCAGAGAAGGTTGACGCCCCCCAAGACCAGAGCCTGCTGGGAAGGTCTACAGCCCATTGCAAAGGAGTAACGGCAACGGTCAACACCGAACGTACCTGATCCATATGCTGATAGCGATAATCAGAAAACATCAGCGCCAGGGAAATGGCCAGACAAGCCAATAATCGCAGCCCTAATGAAGGGCCCTTAACAAACAAAGGGTTAATCGCAGCCTCCTTAAGCCTGTTACTTGTCCAAAGCTGTCTGTTCCAGCACCGATCGGCCGAGAAGCACCGGTTCGATGGTAAGGGTGGGAATTAAATTTCAGGAAGAGTAAACAAAAAAATGGCGGTATTCAAACCGCCATTCTCTTCAGCTGTGATTTAGGTCACTTGCCAGCGTTTAACCTTCTGTTGAGAGCAGGTCAAACGTGTGCTGATCAATCATTTCTAATGCACGACCACCACCACGAGCCACACAGGTCAGAGGCTCTTCAGCAATAATCACCGGCAGGCCGGTTTCTTCAGCAATCAGCTTGTCGATATCACGCAGCAGAGCACCACCACCGGTCAGTACAAGACCGCGTTCAGCAATATCCGACGCCAGTTCCGGTGGAGACTGCTCTAAGGCACTTTTAACAGCCTGAACAATTGAAGACAAAGGCTCCTGCAAAGCTTCCAGCACTTCATTCGAGTTCAGAGTAAAGCTGCGTGGAATACCTTCAGCCAGATTACGGCCACGGACATCGATCTCACGCAGCTCACTGCCCGGATAAGCACAACCGATCTCTTCTTTGATGCGTTCCGCAGTCGCTTCACCGATCAGGCTACCATAGTGACGACGCACATAAGATACGATCGCCTCGTCAAAACGGTCGCCGCCCACACGAACAGACTGTGCGTATACCACACCGTTCAGAGAGATAATGGCAATCTCAGTGGTACCACCACCGATATCAACCACCATAGAACCATTCGCTTCCTCAACAGGAAGACCGGCACCGATTGCCGCGGCCATAGGCTCCTCAATCAGAAATACTTCACGGGCACCTGCACCCATCGCCGATTCACGAATCGCACGGCGTTCAACCTGTGTTGACATACAAGGCACACAAACCAGAACACGAGGACTTGGAGTCAGAAAGCTATTCTCGTGCACTTTATTAATAAAGTGCTGCAGCATCTTCTCAGTGACATGAAAGTCTGCAATAACACCATCTTTCATTGGGCGGATGGCGGTGATATTACCGGGTGTACGACCCAACATGCGTTTGGCATCCAAGCCTACAGCTGCAACAGTACGCTGATTTCCATGATGACGGATAGCCACAACAGATGGCTCATCCAGAACTACGCCGCGACCGCGAACATAGATCAAAGTGTTTGCTGTACCCAAGTCGATGGACAAATCGCTCGAAAACAGTCCTCTGAGTCGTTTAAACATGTGATTTTTTTCACCTAAATCCAATTTAGCCTGTGCTGGCAGAACTCTATCAACCGCAGCTCCCTACGGCAAGATACAAATGTGTCAGCGGGACGGAAATATGTTAAATTACGCGCCTATTTAGTTATTTAACCCAATCAAAATCAGCTAGCGCTTCTGTCCATCTACTGTTTGTTTTGACACTATGGATAAATAACGGCTTGGGCTAGAACAAGGTGCTTTACTGATTACTGGTTCAATCAGGGCAGGAAGAAACATCATGGCTCTAGAAAGATCCGATGTTGAAAAAGTAGCGCACCTGGCGCGACTCAAAATCGAAGAAAACGATATCCCGGAATATACCCGTGATCTGACCAGCATCTTAGAACTGGTTAACCAGATGCAATCGGTCGATATCGAAGGTACCGACCCGTTGGCTCACCCGCTGGATGCCACTCAGCGCCTGCGTCACGATGAAGTGACTGAGAGCAACCAACGCGATCATTTCCAGCAGAATGCGCCAGCCAAAGAAGCCGGCCTGTTCCTGGTACCTAAAGTTATTGAATGATCCGGTGCGGCTGAGTGATGCAGATATCCTCATCCGGCAACTGATGAACATGACTCTTTCTCTGTGAAGCCCCGCTTAACGCGTCCTCTGATCGACCTGATCAGATCAGCTTTAAGCCAGCGGCCAGCATGAGAGCGGTATAGAAAACCGTAGCAAAGGATTTAATCCCCCATGCATAACAAGACTATCGCTGAACTTGCCAAAGGTCTTGCCGACGGTGAATTTTCCAGCGTCGAACTGACCCAACATTTTCTGGGGCGTATCGATGCTCTGGACAGCCAGTACAACAGCTTTATCACCGTAACACCTGAACAGGCACTGGCTCAGGCAGAAGCGGCAGACGCTACCCGCGCAGCCGGTAACGCCAAAGCCCTGACCGGTGTACCCGTAGCCCATAAAGATATCTTCTGCACCAACGGCGTGCTGACTACCTGCGCCTCCAAGATGCTGTCCAACTTTGTTGCACCTTACGATGCGACCGTAGTGGACAAGTTTAATAGCGCTGGCATGGTTTCTCTGGGTAAGACCAACATGGATGAATTTGCCATGGGTTCTTCCAACGAGAACAGTTTCTACGGTGCCGTTAAAAACCCATGGGACACCAATGCCGTTCCCGGCGGTTCTTCCGGTGGTTCAGCGGCCGCTGTTGCTGCACGTCTGGCTCCTGGTGCAACCGGTACAGATACCGGTGGCTCTATTCGCCAGCCTGCGGCGTTCTGCGGTATCACCGGCCTTAAGCCAACTTATGGCCGTGTTTCCCGCTGGGGCATGATCGCTTACGCATCCAGTCTTGATCAGGGCGGCCCGATGGCACGCACCGCTGAAGACTGTGCGCTGCTGCTGAATGAGATGGCCGGTTTCGACCCGAAAGACTCCACTTCTCTGAAAAAAGCTGTTCCGGATTACACCGCCGACCTGAACCAGCCATTAAGCGGCCTGCGTATCGGTCTGCCAAAAGAGTACTTCGGTAAAGAACTGTCCGCTGAGATGTCTGATGCCATCATGGCGTCGGTTAAAGAGTTTGAAAAGCTGGGCGCGACCGTTCAGGAGATCAGCCTGCCAAACACCATGCTGGCAATTCCGTCTTACTACATCATCGCTCCGGCAGAAGCCTCCTCGAACCTGTCCCGTTTTGACGGTGTTCGTTACGGTTACCGCTGCGAAAACCCGGAAAATCTGGAAGACCTGTACAAGCGTTCCCGTGGTGAAGGTTTCGGTAAAGAAGTTCAGCGCCGTATTCTTGTCGGCACTTACGCGCTGTCCGAAGGTTACTACGATGCCTACTACCGCAAGGCTCAGCGCATCCGTCGTCTGATTCAGCAGGATTTCCTGAACGCCTTCAATGAAGTCGATCTGATTATGGGGCCAACGACTCCGACACCGGCTTTCGACCTGGGCAGCAACACCGACGATCCGGTACAGATGTACATGGAAGATATCTACACGCTGGCTGTTAACCTTGCCGGTCTGCCGGGTATCTCTGTACCTGCAGGTCTGGTCAACGGTCGCCCGGTTGGCCTGCAAATTCTGGCGGGACACTTTAAAGAGTCCCAACTACTGAATGCAGCGCATCAGTTCCAGACAGCAACCAACTGGCACCAACTGGCACCCAGTGCTGGTCAGTGATGTAACACGCTGAAAACAAGCAACAACATCACATTCACAGCGAACCGTATTCAGACCTGTATACAGAGGTAAAAGCATTATGGAATGGGAAGCAGTCATCGGGCTTGAGATTCACGTTCAGCTCGCCACCCAGTCTAAGATTTTCTCCGGTGCCGGCATCGCTTTCGGCGCGGAGCCTAACACTCAGGCATGCGCCATTGATCTGGGCCTGCCGGGCATTCTGCCGGTACTGAACGAAAGTGCCGTCGAGATGGCCGTTAAATTTGGTCTGGGCGTTGAAGCCGAGATCGGTATGAAGTCCGTTTTTGAACGTAAAAACTACTTCTACCCCGATCTGCCCAAAGGCTATCAGACCACTCAGAACGACCTGCCGATCGTAGGCAAAGGCATCATCGAAGTGGAGCCTGAAGAGGGCAAAATCCGTCAGGTACGTATTCACCACGCACACCTGGAAGAGGACGCCGGTAAATCTCTGCACGAGACCTATACCGACGAGAATGGCCGTGGCATGACAGGTATCGACCTGAACCGCGCCGGTACACCTCTGCTGGAGATCGTATCTGAGCCGGACATTCGTTCCGCCAAAGAAGCGATCGCTTACATCAAAGCGATTCACAGCATTGTGACCTATCTGGGTATTTCAGACGGCAACATGGCTGAAGGCTCTATGCGCTGCGATGCTAACGTCTCTGTCCGCCCTAAAGGTCAGGAAGAGTACGGCACCCGCGCCGAGATCAAGAACATCAACTCCTTCAAGTTCATCGAAAAAGCGATCAACCATGAGATTGAGCGCCAGATCGAACTGATCGAAGATGGTGGCCGTGTTATTCAGGAAACCCGCCTGTACGATGCGGACAAGAACGAAACACGCTCCATGCGCAGCAAGGAAGAAGCGAACGATTACCGCTACTTCCCATGCCCCGATCTTCTGCCGGTAGAGCTGGACGAAGCCTATATCGAGCATATCCGCTCTGAAATGCCGGAGCTGCCAAAGCAGAAGAAACAGCGCTTTATTGATGAGCTGGGTCTGTCTTCTTACGATGCCGGTGTTCTGTCAGCAACCCGCCCGATGGCTGAGTACTTCGAGCAGGTTAAAGACCGCTGCGGCGACGCCAAACTGGCTGCTAACTGGGTGATGGGCGAGCTGGCCGGTCAGCTGAACAAAGAGAGCCTGGAAATCGAGCAAAGTCCGGTTTCATCAACGCAACTGGGCGACCTTGTGAAGCGCGTGATGGATGACACCATCAACGGTAAAGCCGCCAAGCAGGTATTCGCGGCACTGTGGGCTGGCGAAGGCCGCTCCGCTGACGAGATCATCGAAGCCAAAGGCCTGAAACAGGTAACCGATACCGGTGCTATCGCAGCAGTCGTCGATGAAGTTCTCGCTAACAATCCGCAGCAGGTTGAGCAGTATCAGGCAGCTCCGGAAGATAAACGTGGCAAAATGGTCGGCTTCTTTGTGGGCCAGGTGATGAAGGCCTCAAAAGGCACCGCCAACCCGCAGATGGTTAATAAATTGCTGAAGGAGAAGCTGGGCTAACCTTTGTACTCCAGTAAGCCTTTACCCCTCAGGCCCCGAACACTTTGTGTATCGGGGCTTTTTTTCGCCTGAACATTTAACCAAACACTCAAAACCCATCGGCCACAAACCTTTATAAACCCTATCCAAAAAGCCCCAATATCCCCGCATAAAAATATCATTCAAAATAAAAGTGCACCAAAATGGTGACAAAATCGTAGAAAACAAGAAATAAAACAACCATTTACCATTTTGTAGAAACCTTGTATGGTAAAAAGCATTCAATATAACTATAAACAAAATGATGACCTCAAAGCATAAAAAACGCGCTAGGTGTTTTTTTGATTAGTGCTCTAATAAAGGTTGTCCTCGACTCAGGAATCTTACAAAGATCTATGTCGGTAAAATTAGAAGTCAAAAACCTCTATAAAATCTTTGGTGAAAACCCTGCCAAAGCTCTCTCCCTACTGGACCAAGGCGTCAATAAAGACGATATCTTTGCCCAAACCGGCCAGACAGTCGGTGTAAAAGATGCCAGCTTCTCAATCAATGAAGGTGAAATCTTTGTCATTATGGGTCTTTCCGGTTCAGGAAAATCCACTATGGTTCGCTTACTTAACCGCCTGATCGAGCCCACCCGTGGCCATGTCCTGATCGACGGTGAAGATATTGCAGCGATGAATGACGACCAGCTTCGGGAAGTGCGTCGCCAAAAAATTAGCATGGTTTTCCAGTCCTTTGCCCTGATGCCTCATATGAGCGTACTGGATAATGCCGCATTTGGTCTCGAGCTGGCCGGCGAATCGGTAGAAACCCGCCATAAAAAAGCCCGTGATGCCCTGGATCAGGTCGGCCTGTCTGCCCATGCAGACTCCTACCCCGACGAACTCTCCGGTGGTATGCAGCAGCGTGTCGGTCTTGCCCGCGCACTGGCCAATAACCCCGACGTGATGCTGATGGATGAAGCCTTCTCCGCACTGGATCCTCTGATCCGTACCGAGATGCAGGATGAACTGCTCAAGCTTCAGGCTGAGCACCAGCGCACCATCGTCTTTATCTCTCACGATCTGGATGAAGCGATGCGAATCGGTGATCGCATCGCCATTATGCAGGGCGGGGAAGTCGTTCAGGTCGGCACACCCGATGAGATTCTGCACAACCCGGCCAATGATTATGTTCGCTCCTTCTTCAAGGGTGTGGATGTCTCTAACGTCTTCAGCGCCAAAGATATCGCCCGTAAAACACAGGTCACCATTGTGCGCAAAGACAGCAGTGAGGGTCTGCGCACGGGTCTGAAACTACTACAGGACAATGATCGTGATTATGGCTATGTCATCGACAAACTGGGCCGGTTTATCGGTGTGGTTTCTGTTGATTCACTGAAAGCGGTCATCAACACCGACCTGAAACTGGATCAGGCATTGCTGACAGAACCCGAACCCGTTCCCGCTGAAACCTCTATCAGCGACCTGATTGGCCTGGTTGCAAAAACCGGCTACGCCGTCCCTGTTGTGGATAGCGATAACAAATATCTGGGCAACATCAGCAAAGGTCGTCTGCTGGAAACACTGGATAGAGAGATATAAAAATGGGCATCGTGAGTTATAAGAATGAGCATCGGGAAATATCATTATGAGCACTGAAAACAATCCCTCCACAGCTGAAGCTCAGGCCACAGACAATCCGTTCGCCAGCCCGGAACCGGCTGACAATCCCTGGGGTAATGCCGAACGATCTTCAGATGAAGTAACCGGTAGCGAAGCCTGGCTTAACGAAGACGTTGCTGCTGTTGTCGAAGATCAGATCACCCTGGCCGACCCTTTTGCGCAGTCGTGGATCCCCCTTGAAGATTGGGTCGAGAATGCACTGGAATGGGTCGTCGGTAATTTCCGCCCTTTCTTCACCGCTATTAAAGCACCTATCGACGCGACACTGACCTCTATCGATACCCTGCTTAATGCCGCTCATCCCCTTCTGATGATCGCTATTTTTGGCCTGCTCGCCTGGCAGCTGGCCAATAAACGTCTTGCCATCGGTACCGTCATCAGCCTGATCATACTGGGTGGCATCGGGGCCTGGGGCGAAGCGATGACGACCCTATCGCTGGTCATCACATCTGTATTCTTCTGTGCCCTGCTGGGCCTGCCTCTCGGCATTGTGATGGCACGAAGTGAAAAGGTGAACCATATTCTTCGTCCGACCCTGGATGCGATGCAGACCACACCAGCCTTCGTTTACCTGGTGCCCATCGTAATGCTGTTTGGTATCGGTAACGTCCCTGGGGTCGTCGTGACCATCATCTTTGCCATGCCTCCGATCATCCGTCTGACCAACCTGGGTATTCGACAGGTCCCCGGTGACCTGATTGAAGCTGCTAACTCGTTCGGTGCAAACCCTCGGCAGATGCTGTTTAAAGTACAACTGCCACTGGCGATGCCCACCATTATGGCTGGTGTGAACCAGACCCTGATGCTTTGTCTGTCGATGGTGGTAATCGCCTCCATGATCTCCGTAGGAGGTTTAGGTCTGATGGTGCTTCGAGGTATCGGCCGACTGGACATAGGCCTGGCTACTGTTGGCGGTGTCGGCATTGTGATTCTGGCCATTATTCTGGATCGTATGACTCAGGCTTTGGGGCAGGATGCCCGTAGCCGTGGCGCACGCCACTGGTACGAAGTGGGACCTGTAGGCATCGCCCGTCGGGTGATGGGCCGCTCGTAAGCACCATAAGTGCAAAAATTTCCGGCCTGTGTACCCACAGGCCAAAGCTGCCACCTTTATTTCAGTGGCCGAGCTTAAACCAAGATACCGATAAATAAGAAAAGCAAAAATGGAGATGCACGCATGAAACCAATGAAGAAAAGCCTGATGACGGCACTGGCACTCAGCACCACAATTACCAGCGGTGCAGTACTGGCCGATGGCCACCTGCCAGGTGAAGGTATTAAAGTTCAGGCGGTTCATAGCCCGATTGCTGAAGAAAAATTCCAGACTGTTGTCGTTAATAAGGCACTGGAAAAACTGGGCTACGATATTCAGCCGATTAAAGAAGTCGACTATAGCGCTGCCTACACCGCGATCTCAAACGGTGATATCACTTACATGGCGGTTAACTGGTTCCCGCTGCACAACGGTATGTATGAGAACGCTGGTGGTGACGACAAATTCTACCGCAAGGGCACCTATATCAGTGGCGCCGCCCAGGGCTACCTGATCGATAAGAAAACGGCTGACAAATACGGTATTACCAAGATTACCGATCTGAAAGATCCTAAACTGGCTAAGCTGTTTGATACTGACGGCGATGGCAAAGCGGATCTGACCGGTTGTCAGGCGGGCTGGGGTTGCGAAGGTGTCATTGAGCATCATCTGACCGAGTTTAAACTGCGCGACTCAATTACCCACAAGCAAGGCCAGTACGCCGCGATTATTTCTGACACCATCGCACGCTTTAACGATGGCGAACCCGTGCTGTACTACACATGGACCCCTTACTGGGTATCCGGCAAGCTGGTTCCAGGTAAAGATGTTGTCTGGCTGGAAGTGCCTTACTCTGCCAATCCTAATGGCACAGACACCGAGCTGCCAAACGGTAAAAACTATGGCTTTGATATCAACTCTGAGCGCATCGTTGCCAACAAAGAGTGGGCAGAAGCCAACCCGGCTGCGGCAAAACTGTTCCAGATCATCAAGCTGCCGATCAACGCGGTTAGCGCTGAAAACATGATGATCAGCAACGGTCAGGATTCTGTTAAAGATATCGAACGCCACGCAGATCAGTGGATTCAGGCGAATCAGAAAAAATTCGACCAGTGGATCAAAGTAGCGAAAAAGGCCGCTAAATAAAATCTTTCAGATTACTCACCAGTTGCAGGGCATAAAGACCTCCACCTTTATAGCTCTGCTGTTAACCCTCATCTCCGGATGAGGGTTTCTTTTTTACAGCCACATCTAGACCATCAGCATCTTATGGTCTGTTTTAACCCCCCTACCCCGAACGCTAAGAACCTGACAAAGAAAACAAATCCCTGTTTTAAGTGCAGGTATCGAATCCCTTGGTTAAACTGGCAACTGCTTATAAACCTTTGCTTATAAAACAGGCTAAGCCATGGAAAATGTTTGGTTTTTTATTACTTTTGCTGTTGTTATCGTTGTGCTGTTTGACTTTACCAATGGCTTTCACGACGCTTCCAATATGGTGGCATCCGTTATCGCAAGCAGGGCGATGACGCCAGTTCAATCCGTTTTAATTGTTGGTAGTTTTACCTTCCTTGGCCCCGTGCTGGGTGGCACTGCCGTAGCCAACACCATAGGCAAATTCGTTACCCTTGATGACCTTCCGGAATCACTCTCACTGACAGTCGTTATTTGCGGTCTCTTTGCGGCAACGTCCTGGAATTTTATTACCTGGTGGCGTGGTCTTCCTTCCTCATCCTCCCACGCCTTAGTGGGCGGTTTAGCGGGCGTTGTTGTTGTCGCTGTCGGACCTGATCATGTCGCCTGGGGGTTCAGCCAACTAAGCGAAGGTCATGTGACGGGTGTCACCAAGGTGCTACTGGCTCTCTTTCTTTCTCCACTGGCAGGCTTCTGGTTTGGTTATATTTTGCACCGGGTATCACTGATCCTGCTGCGCTCAGCCAGCCCCCTGATCAACCGCGAACTCAGAGCCGCCCAATGGCTCTCTACTGCAGGACTTTCTTTCGCTCACGGTGCCAACGACGCGCAAAAAAGCATGGGTATTCTGACTCTATGTCTGCTGCTGAGCGGGCAGATTGACACCTTTGAAGTTCCCTTCTGGGTGATTGCTATATGTGCCACAGCAATTACTTTAGGAACCGTTATGGGCGGCTGGAAAATCGTGCGGACACTGGCATTCTCCATCTATAAGATCCGGCCACTACATGCCCTGAACTCTCAGATCACTTCCGGTGGCGTCGTCTTTCTGGCTTCTCTGATCGGCGCCCCCGTCTCCACAACCCATGTGGTTTCCTCATCAATTATGGGAATTGGAGCCAGTGAGCGCCCACATGCCGTTCGATGGAAAAAAGCGAAAGAAATTGCGATAACCTGGTTACTGACCATTCCTGGTTCTGCAGTGGTAGCCATGCTGGCTTACGGATTATTAAAACTCACTGGCCTAAGCGCCTGATACGGATACAGAAAGACCATGACAGACAAACAGATCCCCTACGATCTTTCTCAACCCCAGCAAAGCCACCCCAAAGCTAAAAAACCGGGGTTACTGCAGCGACTGATCAACCGGATGATTCCAACACCGGCAGACTTCTTTAGCCTGCTGGCAGAACAAAGCGCCATGGTGACAGAGACACTGCGCAATCTGGACCTGTATATGCGCCAGTGCGACACGCAAACTGCGAATATCCTGTCGGAGGATGAACATGCCGCAGACTCACTGAAAATCCGCAATCTACACCAGCTTAACCGCGCCTTCTCAACACCAATCGACCGGGAAGACATCTACCGCTCTATTGAAGCCCTGGACTGGATCATCACCCACTGCAAAAGCACAATTAATGAACTGCTGGATCTGGATGTAGCACCGGATACCCATATGCAGGCGATCTGCTCTGAGCTGCTGCAGGGTTCAGAAGCACTTCAACGCGGCTTTGAAGCACTCGCCGTCTACCCATCAGCAGCAGAAGAAGCGGCCCACAACGCACGACACTCTCATCGCAAGATTGAGCGCTTTTACCGGCATAGCCTGGCGGAGCTGTTTCAGGGGGACGTCACCACAGAGATGCTGAAAAAACGGGAAATCTACCACCACCTGATGGATGGCTCCCGCAAACTGCACGCCGCTGCCAATGTGTTGCACGATATTATGGTCAAGCTGGTCTGATCATTACCAAGACGGATCTGGCTCACCAACAATATCTGCCTCATTGACCTGTTGACCTGTTGACCTGTTGACCTGTTGACCTGTCTACAGCTTCACAGTTTATCGTTCGCTTTGATGAGAAAGAGGTGTCCATTGAAGTATCGGATTTCTGAACTGGCAAAAGCGGCAGGCATTTCGCGTTCTACTCTGCTCTATTATGAAAAGAAAGGGCTCATTAGCGGTAAGCGCAGTGACAATGGCTATCGTTATTACAGCGACAGCCATCTGCAACGCCTGTTTCTGCTGAAACAACTTCAGGCAGGCGGGTTAACCCTCAACGAATGTCACGCATTCCTGGATTCAAAAATAGACCGGCAGCAGCTCTCTGATCGCCTTGAAGCGCTGGATCAGGAGATTCAGAAAAAACAGCAGGCGCGTCAGCTTTTGGCTGCACTTTTAGGTCAGACATCGATGCGCTCCTGGCATCAGATGACCGACCAACTTGCCCCCGATGCTCATATGGACTGGTTAAAACAACAGGGCTTTAATGAAAAACAGGCCCTGCATCTAAGGTGGTTATCCAAAGATATGAACACACACGACAGCTACATGGCCGACTTTATGGCCGTTTTTCAGTCTCTGGATTATTGGGGCCCCGGTTCTGACAGCGATCGGAGAGAAGCTCTGGATCGGCTCCCATTTACTCCGAAACACGTACTGGATATCGGATGTGGAAAAGGCTATGCCAGTAGCCAGATCGCCGCCCAGACGGATGCTCAGGTGATCGCTACAGACAATGAGCCAGATGCCCTTAAGCAACTGGAACAACGCATCATGCAGGAAGGTCTTTCCGCTCAGGTCAGCACGCTCTGCGCCAGCATGACGGATCTGCCCTTTGCGCCAGAAAGATTTGACCTTCTCTGGGCCGAAGGCTCTGCCTACATCATGGGAGTGGAAAAAGCCCTGCAGCAGTGGCAACCCCTTTTACAGATCGGAGGCTATCTCGTTATCAGCGATCTGGTCTGGTTTACGGAAAACCCCAGCCCGGAAGCCGTTACCTTCTGGCAGCAGGAATATCCGGATATGCAGCCACTGAACCGACGCCTGCAGCAAATTGAACAATCGGGTTTTGTCTTGCAGGATCACTTCAGCCTGAGTCCTGAGGCCTGGCATAATTACTACCAGCCCCTCAAACAGCGTGTTCAGGAACTACTGCCCGATATGGCCGACTCATCAGCAATTGCTGATATCCAAAGGGAGATCCGTATTTACGAAGAGCATCTGGGTGAGTTTGGTTATCAGATGTTTGTGCTGCAGAAGAACTGACCGCTGAAGCCTCTTTCCGGTAAGCTATTCCAAGCCTAGTCTGGATTAAATTCAAAAAGGGGCTCCAGTAAAACCATTGCGGGCAGGCGATCAAATACTTATGATGCCTGCCCTGTTTTCTTTGTGCTTTTGTCTGTTCTGAAGCCTTCGCCTGAATGAGTTATCCACATGCCTGCTAAAAAGCCGTCACGATCTCCAAAACGAAACTCCCAAAAAAATGCAGGCCGCCCCTCTGCCTCGGGTCGTATTCATAAAGGCCGTAGCAGCACGGGCCGTCCGCAACAGGGTGGAGGCTCCCGCGGTCGTGCAAACAGCATCGCCCCATCTTCTTTCAATAACGTTGTCACGGCCCTGCTGACCGATGTGCTGCATAACCAAAAAGCACTGGATCGTAGTTATGCTTTCCATTTCTCCCGAAATGAGATGACTCCGATTGAGCAGGGGCGTATCGTCAATGCCACTGGTGATATTCTGCGCCGTCTGAACTTCTACCTGTTTATTGCTGAACTGGAAGATGCCTCTGATACTAAAGCACCGGAACGACTGCTATTGGCCTGGTTAACTGAACAGGGACGGGCTCCGCGCCAGCAAGGTAAAGGCAGTAAAACAGGCTTTAGTATCGATAAGCGACGTATCACTGAAGCGAATCAATGGCCTCTGCTGAAAGATGGCTGCCCGGAATGGCTGGATAAGATTGCTCAGCAACAACTGGGTCAGCGCTGGCCCCAAGAACGCGAGTTTCTGGCTCAGGCACCACTGCGCTATATCCGGGTTAACCAGCTCAAAGGAAGCCGGGAACAACTCCAACAGCAATTGAGAACAGAGCAGATTCCCAGCGAGCCTGTGGATAAACAACCGGATGCCCTGATTATTCGCGGAGATGTTCCTCTCTTCCGCAGCAAAGCCTTCCATGATGGCTGGTTTGAACAGCAGGATCTGGGCTCACAGATGATTGCCCATATGCTGAATCCCAAACCCGGCATGCTGACGGTAGACGCCTGTGCCGGCACAGGTGGCAAAACCCTGCATATTGCCGCACTGATGCAGAATAAAGGCCGCATCATCGCCATGGATGTGGAGCAACGCAAGCTGGATCAGCTGCGTAAGCGCGCCAAGCGCACCGGTGTGAACAATCTGGAGACCCGCCTGATTGAATCCTCCACCCAGATCAAACGTCTGCGCGCCAGTGCAGACCGTGTTCTGCTGGATGTTCCCTGCTCAGGCCTTGGTGTTCTGCGCCGCAACCCGGAAGCCAAGTGGAATCCGCTGTTTGACGATCTGGAGCAACTTTGTGCGACCCAGCAGGATATTCTCCAGCGTTACAGCAAAATGGCGAAGGTCGGTGGCGAAGTGGTTTATGCCACCTGCAGTATCCTGCCTCAGGAAAATCAGGATCAGATCGCCCATTTCGTGCAAAACTGCAGTGGGGCATTTGAGCTGCTGGAAGAGAAAACGATTCACCCTTCCATGATGAACAGCGATGGCTTTTATATGGCGCGTCTGAAACGCACCGCTTAAGTGTCCGCAGGTTTGATCCGGTGATGCCCTGAAACCGTAAAGCCACCGAAACAAAACGCTGAAAAGCCCGACACCTGAGTCAGATGTAAAGGAACGGATATGGAACGCTTTGACCAGATCTACCAGAGAGCTGCTGAACGCAAAGGCGGTGAAGCCGCACTGGAAGCATTACTGCCGGACACCCTGAGCCGCGAACAACTTGCGACTCTGGATGACAGCCGTTATCTGGCACAGTTTTCCAAATCCATCTTTCAGTCCGGGTTCGTCTGGCGTGTGGTGGAACAGAAGTGGCCGGACTTTGAAGAACACTTTTTCAATTTTGAACCGGATACCCTGCTGCTGCTCAGCGATGAACAGTGGGAACAGAAAGCCAAAGACCCGAAGATAATCCGCAATCTGACCAAGGTGATGACCATCAAGCACAACGCTCAGATGATCTATGACCTGCAGTTTGAGCATAAAAGCTTTGCGAACTTTATCGCCAACTGGCCGGAAGAGGATATCGTCGGCCTTTGGCAATACCTGAAAAAACACGGCAAGCGACTGGGGGGCAACACCGGGCCTTACGCATTGCGCCAGCTGGGTGTGGATACCTTTATCTTCTCGAACGATGTCTGGGCTTATCTGAAAGCTCACAAGATTGTCAGCGCCACCAGCCCGACCAGTAAGAAAGCGATGCAGGAAGCTCAGGATGCATTCAACCAGTGGCGACAGGAATCGGGCCGCTCCTTTGCCGTCATCAGCCGTACTATTGCGATGGGTGTGGGTGAGAACTACCTCTGATTAGCGGTACAGACAGTATCAAAAAAGGGTGACAATTAAAGATTGTCACCTTTTTTACCTCATCCGCTTAAACGGCCACTCAGAGACAGATCAGGCTAATGCCCATTCAATCGCTTTGGCGGCATGCAGAGCAGTCGTATCATACAGAGACACTTGGGTATGCTCCTGCTGCACCAGCAAAGCAATTTCCGTACAACCCAGAATCACCGCCTGCGCTCCCTGTTGCTCCAATCGGTCAATCACATCCAGATAAACCTGACGGGAATCTTCCCTGATCTCTCCCCGACACAGCTCTTCATAAATAATATTATGGATCTGTTGCTGCTCCGCTTCCTCCGGCACCAATACCTCAATACCGAACTTATCCTGCAACCGCTGTTTATAAAAATCTTCCCGCATCGTAAAACCGGTTCCCAACAGGCCGACCTTGTTACACCCGTCAGCCAGCAGGGCTTCAGCCGTTGCATCCGCAATATGCAGAATCGGAATAGCGATCCCTGCCTCAATCTCGTTCGCCACTTTATGCATGGTGTTGGTACAAATCAGCAGGAAATCTGCTCCACCTGCTTCCACCTTTTGTGCCGCATCCGTCAATATCTCAGCGGTTTTCTGCCATTGCCCCTGATGCTGCAGTGATTCAATTTCAGCAAAGTCCACGCTGTACAGACAGATCCTGGCTGAGTGCAAACCACCCAGCTCAGACTTAACTCTCTGATTTAACGCCTGATAATAACTGGCTGTCGATTCCCAACTCATACCACCCAGTAAACCTATTGTCTTCATCATCACCCCCTCTCTTTAAATGCTGCCAATTCAGATCACTATCGCAGAACGAAATAGACCGACAGCGCGGTTAAGGTCGCCATAACCATATTAAAGCGAACCCGAATCTGGTCAGAGGTCAGCAAGCGACCAATGGCACTGCCAAAACCTGCCCAGGCATTCTGCGTCAGGTTCATTACTGTGAAGGCCACCATAATAATGAGCGCAATCGACTGCCAGTAAGCATCACCTACGACAGAGAAAGCCGACACCATCGATAGGTTCATTACCCAAGCCTTTGGATTCAGATACTGAAATAACGCCATCTGAATAAAACCAACGGGCTCCTGCTTATCTTCTCCGGATATCTCCTGGGCAGGACTTCGTAGTATCTTCCACGCCAGCCAGATCAGATAAGCACCACCAACTAATTTCAATGCCGTATGCAGCAACGGCCACTGCTGGAAGAGAACCCCCAGCCCCGCGGCAATCATAATAATCTGACTGGCGGTTCCAAAAATAATGCCATAGACCACAGGCAAAGCCTTCCAGTAACCAAACTGTGCTCCTGTCGCGGTCAGAATAATATTATTAGGTCCGGGCGTTCCTGCTGTACTCAGTACAAACAGAGCAACCGGAAGATAAAAACCTTCCAGCGTGAATAAGAGTTCCTGCGACTCCATAGTCGATCCTCAATATATGCCAGTGTAGAAATCCGAATGCCCAAGAGGCCACCCCTCTCGATACACCCCAAAGTGGTTATTGTCGCGATACAATTCATGGCATAAACTCCTGTTAAAACCCCTTGTACCGACTCGATTGTCACTATAAATTGAGCAGCACAATCGAATCAAACCCTTTATTGTCACCATTACAATAACCGCTTAGCCAGAGACAACCAACATCATGTGGACTCCTGAACTGGACCGCTTTTCCGGCCCCCGTTATATCGCCATTGCTGATGCGATGGCTGAATCTATTGAACTTGGCTCTCTGAGCGATGGTGATCGCCTGCCGACCCACAGAGCGCTTGCTGATCAGCTGGGCGTAACCGTCGGCACCATCACAAGAGCTTATGCCGAGGCAGAACGCCGGGGACTGGTCACTGCACGGGTAGGACGAGGCTCCTTTATCTCGACCCCCCAGGCACAGGGCGATCGTTTTATGATTCGGGGGGAGTCAGAGCCAGATTGTGTCGACCTGCAGCTAAACCTGCCGATTGCAAAAGACAGGGCTGATGTCCTGAGCCAATCATTGACGGAGCTGGCCGCAGATCCTGCACAGATGAATCGGATTCTGGGATACCAGCCAGATGTTGGTATGCAGGAACACCGTGAAGCCGCGGCAAAATGGCTGAGTTTGACCGGACTGCACACCCATGCCGATCAACTGGTGATTACAGGTGGCGGGCAGAACGCCATTTTACTGACCCTGATGGCACTGACCCGTTCAGGCGATATGATTCTGTCAGAAGCGATCACCTATCCGGGCTTTATGGCAGTCACTCATCAGTTGGGACTGAGGCCGCAGCCGGTGGCAATGGATGAAGAAGGCGTGATCCCCTCAGCCTTTGAAGACGCCTGCAAGCAGTTTTCTCCTCGGGTGCTTTATTGCACACCATCACTGCAGAACCCCACCAATGCCATTATGTCGGAAGCACGCCGGGAAGCCTTGGCAGAGATTGCCCGCCGCTACCATGTTTGGATTATTGAAGATTCCGTTAATGCCAACCTGCTGGAAAATGCACCGCCACCACTAGCCGAAATCGCACCGGATAGAGTGGTGTATATCAACAGCGCCTCTAAAACCCTAGCCGCCGGTATCCGTGTGGGTTGGATTGTGGCACCTGACGAGATTCGCACACAGATCTCTAATGCGCTGCGCGCCTCGAACTGGATGACCAGTCCGCTTCTGGCTGAGATCTGTACCCGCTGGATCAATAGCGGGCTTGCAGAGCAGCTGCTGAAAGAGCAGAAACAGGAACTGGGTCAGCGTAACCAGCTGATCCATCAGTATCTCGGGGAATATGCCTGCCGAATTAACCCCCACAGCCTGCACGCCTGGCTGGAGTTACCAGCTCCCTGGCGCAGCAATGAGTTTATCCAGCAAGCGGAGCAGTTGGGGGTAAAGGTGATTGGTGAGAATAACTTTATCGTGGCTCAATACCGGGCACCGCAGGCGATCCGTCTCTCCTCCAGCAGTGCCTGGTCACAAAACCATCTGGAACGGGGACTAAAAATCCTGTCCGAACTGTTACGTCAGGACCCGGAACCTTCGCTATCGGTTTTTTAAGGCCTAAGAGAGCGCCCCTTCTTGTGTGCCAGAAAGGGGGGTCAGAAAGGTGTGTCAGCCATGACACACCGGGCAGGCCGGATCTTTACTCAGATTCATGCTGCGCCACTGAGTATTCAGGGCATCAAAGATCAGGAGACGACCGGTTGCGGTCTTACCGGCACCGGAGATCAGCTTAACGGCCTCCAATGCCTGCATGGTGCCGATCACGCCGACCAGCGGTGAGATCACGCCATTTTCGGCGCAACGCATCGCTTCATCATCACTGTCGTCATAAAGACAGCGGTAGCAGGGGTTCTCCGGCTGGCGGGGATCAAACACCGCCAGCTGGCCACCAAACTGAATCGCAGCACCGGATACCAAAGGTGTTTTCTCGGCAACGCAGGCAGCATTAATCGCAAAACGGGTGGAGAAGCGATCACTGCAATCCAGCACCACATCTGCCAGACGTATCTGCTCCCGCAGGGCATCCCCTTCCAGCTTTTCGGGCAGGGTGACAATCTCGCATTCCGGATTCAGCTCATTCAGTGTTTGCCGGGCGGAGTCCACTTTCGGCTGCCCGATAGTGCTTTGACGATGCACGATCTGACGCTGCAGGTTGGACAGGTCCACCTCATCAAAATCGCTGATCGCCAACGTACCGATACCGGCGGCGGCACAATAAAGCGCGGCAGGTGATCCCAGCCCGCCCATGCCGATGATCAATACGCGGGCATCCAGTAAGGCCTGCTGTCCGGTGATCTCAACCTCCGGCAACATAATCTGACGGCTGTAGCGTAATAACTGCTGATCCTGCATGGTGTGATGTTCTCTTCAGATGGCAAGGTAAAAGATAAAGGATAAAGGATAAAAAAATAGGGCTTCGGCAGATGCCAAAAGCCCTATCAGGTATTTTAACCTGTCTATGAAAAAACTGACTATCAGGTCAGCTGGTATTTTCTAACTAGGTCAGCTGATGCTCATCAAATTCATTCAGGTCCGGCACGTAGATCGAGGTGTCTTCTTTCACCTCTTCCATCACCACGTAGCTCTTGGACTCTTTCACGCCCGGCAGCGTCAGCACCACATCTTCCAGCAGCTGACGATAAGCAGACATTTCAGGAATACGGCATTTCAGGATGTAATCAAACTGGCCGGAAACCAGATGGCATTCCTGAATCTGTGGCTGTTTGGAAACCGCACGACGGAACTCATCGAATACCGCAGAGGATTGAGTTTCCAGACTGATCTCGACAAAAACCAGCAGATTAGCCCGCAGATACTTAGGATTCAGGTGGGCTTTGTATCCCTTGATAACCCCGTTTCGCTCCAAGCGTTTCACACGCTCCAGACAAGGTGTGGTTGAAAGGCCAACCTGATTAGCCAAATCCACATAGGAGATACGGGCATTATCCTGCAGGCAGGCAAGAATTTTCAGGTCGATGCGGTCAAGTGCGCGAGGTTTAGAAGCTTTCATAGGGGAAATAACGTCTCAATAATCAGAAGGTTTTGCTAGTTATTATCTGTCTTCCAGCAATTATTGCTGACAAGAGCTTATCGCCAAGCGGTAGCAAAGTTCAAGGGCTGGACTGATTTATTGAATTAGACTTTATCCCTAGTGCAAAGGCTCAGTTTGATTTTTTTCTTAAAAAAACTGTACGTTTTAGCGATTTAGGCCAGATTAAAGCAGCCAAAAAGCCAACGAGCAGTAAATCTTTCTGAAAGTCGTTTTTTCTGTTGCTATAGAGCAAGAGCCACCCCTGCGATCATTTTCACTCTAAGGACACAGGTTAACCGCCTCCGTTAAAAACAGTCTTTGACGCCCTTCAGCAAAATAAACTGTATTTTCCAAGGCAAATAAAAAGATACATGGGAACTGAAAGCACGTTTTATGACCAACTCACGCGACTAACCAAGCATGACGACCTGAACACAAAAGCCAGAAAGCAACCCGCCGTAAAGAGGGATTCACAAAGAGGAGAAGAAGGGCTTGCCGGAACCAAGTAAGGAAAAATAGAGGATAAAAAAAGAATAAAAAACTAAGGCAAACGCGCAAAACTGATCCGGTCAACACCTGCCATATCCTGACCGGTTTGGGCATTCAGATAGCCCGCAGTCGTCAGAATATCCCGCACAGCCTCACCCTGATTGTAGCCGTGCTCAAAAATCAGCCAACCGCCGGATTTGAGGCAGGTTTTCGCCTGCTGCGTAATCACACGGATATCATCCAAGCCGTCAGCACCCGACGTCAGCGCGCTTAACGGTTCAAAACTCACGTCACCCTGAGACAGATGCGGATCATCATCTTCGATATAGGGCGGGTTACTGGCGATCAGGTCAAAGCCACCGTTAGCGATAGCATCCGCCTCAAGCGCCTGACACCAATCCGACTGCAGCACGGTGACCTGATTAAAGCCCAGTGTTTTACGGTTCTCTTCCGCCAGCGCCACAGCACCGGGGTTAAAATCACAGGCGGTGATCTGCCAACCCGGCTTTTCTGACGCCAGCGCCAGCGCGATAGCCCCAGTGCCCGTCCCCAGATCGGCTATTTTGGCTTCTGACTGGGGCATCAGTTCCAGCACCTTAGCCACCAGATCTTCGGTATCCGGACGGGGAATCAGCGTATCCGGGCTGACTTTTAAGCTCAGCCCCCAGAACTCACGATACCCCAGCAGATAAGCTACCGGCTGACCGGCAGCCCGCTCGGCTGTCAAAGCCTGAAAACGCTGCCACTGCTCTTCTGTCAGCAGCTTGTCCGACCAAGTAAACAACCAGGTTCGGTTCTGTCCGACACACTCCGCCAGCAGACACTCACTATCGAGTCGTGCAGTATCGCTGGCCGTCAGTTGACTGACCGCCCAATTCAGGGCGGTCTGCACATCAGGCAAAACGGAGGGGTCGAACGCTTGGCTCATCAGATCAGTCGCTCAGCGCAGCTAACTGATCGGCCTGATGTTCAGACACCAGAGGATCAACCACTTCAGACAGGGCACCACCTTCCATAATCTCATCCAGCTTGTACAGAGTGAGATTGATACGGTGATCGGTAACCCGCCCCTGTGGATAGTTATAGGTACGGATACGCTCAGAACGGTCACCGCTACCCACCAGACTACGACGGGCATCAGACTGTTCTTTGGCCGCTTTATCATCCGCCGATTGCTGAATTCGGGATGCCAGTAGCGACATCGCTTTGGCCTTGTTTTTGTGCTGAGAGCGCTCATCCTGACACTCAACCACAGTACCGGTCGGCAGGTGGGTAATACGGATTGCAGAATCAGTGGTATTAACGTGCTGACCACCGGCACCGGAGGCACGGAAGGTGTCGATCTTCAGATCACCCGGATTGATATCGATGGTGCCGACTTCATCCGCTTCCGCCATCACGGCAACCGTACAGGCAGAGGTGTGGATACGGCCCTGAGATTCAGTCGCAGGGACACGCTGTACACGGTGGGCACCGGATTCGAACTTGAGCTGGGAATAAACACGATCCCCCGAAATACGGGTGATGATCTCTTTATAACCGCCGTGTTCGCCTTCGTTAGCGCTGATCACTTCTACCTTCCAGCGTTTCTTCTCGGCAAAGCGGGAATACATACGGAACAGGTCTCCGGCAAAAATAGCCGCTTCATCACCACCGGTTCCGGCACGAATTTCCAGAAAAACGTTACGCTCGTCATTCGGATCTTTTGGTAACAGGAGCTTCTGCAGTTCAAGTTCCAGACGTTCTAACTCGTCTTTTCCTGCTTCGATCTCTTCACGGGCCATCTCCCGAAGATCAGCATCGCCGTCCTCCAGCATCAGCTCGGCTTCCGCCATGTCACTTTTTACCTGCTCATACTGATTAAAGGTTTCAACAACACTTTCAAGCTCGGAGTATTCCTGGGAATAGCTGCGGAATTTCTTCTGATCGGAGATCACTTCAGCATCGCTTAACAGAGCCTGAAGCTCTTCAAAACGATCTTTCAGCAGATCCAGTTTGGCGTGAATGGATGGTTTCATTTTTATCTTCCCGGCTGAGCCTTAAATGAAGGCGTGGAACTCGGATTATTATTCGTCGGAATTATAAGGCAGACTGCCCCAGAAATGGCGCAGCGGCCTGTAACAGAAAAGAGGGATTAAGCGTCGCTAATCCAGGGCGAAAAGGGTACGGGCGCTGTTCAGCAGGTCATGACGGTTATCGGCTGAAGCCTGACGCAGCTGCACCATAGGCTCATGTAATACTTTATTGGTCAGAGACTGTGAGAAACGTCTGAGCACTTCTTCCGGGTCATGACCTTTCTGCAACTGTTGAAGGGCTTTTTCCAGCTCGCTGGTACGCACGCTTTCAACCTGTTGGCGCAACGTTCCGATCAGCTGACCGGCACCCCGCTCACGACGCGCCTGCATAAAGCTGCCAACACCGCTCAGCACCAGTTGCTCAGCCTGCTCAGCCGCTTCCTGACGACTGCGCATGTTCTCTTCGATAACCTCTTTCAGGTCATCAACACTGTACAGATAAACGTCATCCAACTCGCCAACCTGAGGTTCGATATCACGGGGAACGGCGATATCCACCATAAAAATCGGTTTGTGCTTACGGACTTTAAGGGCGCGTTCGACAGCGCCTTTGCCCAGAATAGGCAACTGGCTGGCGGTAGATGCGATAACAATATCGGATTTTTCAAGCTGATGAGGGATCTCACTCAGCACAACGGCTTCACCGTTGAATTCTTCTGCCAACGCCTGGGCACGGCTCAGGGTACGGTTAGCAACAACCATGTTGCTGACCCCTGCATTTCGCAAATGTCGGGCGACCAACTCGATAGTTTCACCGGCTCCAATCAGAAGCGCACGGCTCTTACTCAGGTCCGAGAAAATATGCTGCGCCATGCTGACCGCTGCGTATGCGACAGAAACCGGGTTTTCACCAATAGCCGTTTGAGTACGCACCTGCTTAGCTACGGCAAACGATTGCTGAAATAACTGATTCAGCTCACGTCCCACCAGTCCGTTATCCTGAGCGCTCAGGTAGGCATCTTTAATCTGCCCCAGAATCTGTGGTTCACCCAGAACCATAGAATCCAGACCGCAGGAGACCCGCATCAGGTGACGTGCAGCATCTTCATCCACATATTCGTAGCTGTAACGGGCCAAATCAGACAGATCCAGATCATGGAACTGACTCATCCATTCCAGCACAGGCTTGGTTTGCTGCCCTTCCTGCCCGGCATCAACCACGCAATACAGCTCAGTACGATTGCAGGTAGATACCACAGTAACTTCACTGATCTGCGGATGCTGCTTTAATTGCTGGAACGCCCCATTCAGTTGTTCAGGGGTAAAAGCTACCCGTTCGCGGATCTCCACGGGGGCAGTTTTATGATTGATTCCAAAGGCAAGCAGGTTCATAGATAACGATTCTGTCACGGTTCCGGCATTTTTGAGGCTGGGGATAATAGCACAACAGAGTTGAAGGTGGCACTCCAACCCTATGGAAGGTAAAGTCTTTTTGCATCATTCAGATCATGTAAAGGTTGTTTTTTATCAAACTTTACTTGTCTATTAGACACCTCTTATTACACTATAAATCTTCCCCACAAAAGCCATCTTAAGGAGTATATTCTGGATGGTTAAGACCATCATAATGGCAGCCTGCGCCAGCACGCAGAAACACCTTTAATCCGAAACCACCATGCAGGGCAGCAAATCAGGAGTCTGATCTGCCGTTTCAACGGGGATACTATGCTCGCCAGCACTAAAACGATGACCAGTCCGGGAACCGTCATTTGTTCAAAAAAATTGCCTAGGGCAAAACACTCAAAAGCCAGTTTTTACATCGTGCTGGCCACCTGTTTTTTATTCCTGACAACCCTCTTTCCGGCCTCTGCCAATACGCCAGCAACTTCAGGTCAGAGCCTTCCTCCTCAAAGCTTTACCGTAGGTGTTGTCGCAGATAACGAACCCTATTCCAGCAGCGAAGGCCGCGTCGCCCGGGGCTTCTCTATTGATGTACTGAATAAACTCAGTGAAACCCTCAATATTCGCTTTGATTACCGTGTTGGCAGCTGGCCTGATATCTACGCTGCCTTCCTGAGAGGTGAACTGGATATCATCGATGAAATATCCTGGCGGGAAGACCGGGCAGAAAAAATTCTGTTCACGCCCCCCTACCATCTCCGTCAGACGGTCGTTATGCAGAACAACGCTCAACCTCTGCCGGAAATTAAAAAACTTGCGCAGCTCAGGCCCTACCGGGTAGGCGTTATGCGCGATATTTATTATCGCGATTACCTGAAAGAACAAGGCATCGATGTCATCGAATATGATCTGCTGCCCAATCTGGTTCAGGCCCTTGCCTTCGGCTGGGTCGATACGATTATCGGCCCGGAAATCACCCTCAAGTATATGGCCCGCAGAGACGGCTTTTTTCAGCTGGAAACGAATGCACTGGCGCCACTGAAGGGCATGGAGATAGAAGATTTCAGGTTGGGGACGCTCAAAGACAGACCCGAGCTTTTTCAAAAGCTGCAAGCCGGGCTGCAGTCATTGCCAGCCGACTGGCTTCAGGAACTGAACCAGCGCTGGATGCTGTACGACGGACAGCTTCCACTTCATCAGGAAAGCCTGCAACTCAGCCAAAAACAGAGCGCATACCTGAGCCGCCTGCCACCTCTCAGAGTCGGTTTCATGCGGGATTACGCGCCCTTCAGCTTTTCAGAAAATGGCAAGGTTCAGGGGCTGAGTGTTGATATTCTCTATCGCCTTCAGGAGATGGCCGGGGTTGAGTTTGTTCCCGTGGTCGATCAGTGGAGCAATCTGTTAGATCTGTTTGAAAAGGGTGAGCTGGATCTGATCGCCAATATATCTGACCTGCCGGAACGTCGGTCTTTCACTCGCTTTACCCAACCCTATCACCGAATTCCCAATGTTGCGTTTACCCGCGACGCTAACTTTCGCCTGAATAAGGCATCAGACCTTTCCGGCAAGCGCATCGCTTTAACCCGTGGTGTCTTCTATGAAGGTATTGTTCGCAGACTTTTCCCTGATCAGGTCATCGGCTACACCGAGCAGTCCACCATGTTTAAAGCGCTGGCAGAGAATCAGGTTGATATCGTCCTGACAGCCCTGCCCAATGGCAACCATTGGATCAGAGAACTGGGAATGACTGACATCTGGATCGCCGGAGAACTACAGCTTCCGGGACTCGCGGGCGAAGACCTCAGGCTTGGACTACAGCCAGAGCTTCAACCCCTGCGGGAAATTCTCGACCTGGCAATGAACAATCTGTCACAGACTGAAAAAAGAGCCATCGAGAATCGCTGGCTGGGTGCAAAAACAACCTCCGATAACAGCTCGCGCATCCCTCTGACAAAGAAAGAACAGGAGCTGCTTAACAACTGGGATTCCACAATCACCTATTGCATCCACCCGGATCACTATCCTCTGGAAAGTCAGAGCTGGGAGGGGCATCACGAAGGGATGTCCGCCAGTCTGCTGACCGTGCTTCAGCAGAAGTTAGATCGGCTGAGTTTCAAACATTATCCGACAGATAGCTGGGAAGAGAGCCTGAAAGCACTTGAGAACGGACACTGCGCTCTGATTCCTATGATAGTCCCCAGTCAGGATCTGCAGCCTAATCTGCTATTTTCAGACAGTTGGTACAACGCCGCCAATGTCATTTTAGGCAACCTGGACAGCCCTTTTATCAACAGCATCAATGACCTAAGCGACAAACCGATTGGTATCAGCCGGGATAATAATCTGAGAGGCATGCTGGAGCAGCGTTATCCACAACTACAGTTAAAGCTGGTCAACAATTCTCTGAGCGGTATTCAGCAGGTCAGAGAACACAGGCTCTACGGCTTTATCGGCGGTCTGGCAGAGACCAGTCACCTTTTACAACAGGAGAGCTTTGGCGATATCCGGGTGCTGGGCCGTCTGCCAATGGACAGCAACTTCTCCATTGCTGTTAACAGTCAGTTTCCCCAGCTACTTGAGCTGATGAATAAGCTACTGGATAGCCTGACGCCAAAAGAGTTGGATCGCATCGAGAACAACTGGCTGGCAATCCGACTGGAACAGAAAACCGATTACACCACCCTATGGCAGCTGGCCGCCGGTTTCAGTCTGTTATTTCTGGCTCTGTTTTTCTGGAACCGAAAGCTGGACAGTCTGAACCAGCAGCTCACAAAAGCGAATGAACAACTGGCCCACCTGAGTGTCACCGATCAGCTGACAGAGTTGGGCAACAGAAATTACCTCAACCAGACCTTTGCCCCCTATGTCGAAGCGTGCCGTAACAATAATCAGATTCTTGCACTTGCACTGCTGGATGCCGATCACTTTAAGCAGATCAACGACAGCTACGGTCACGACATGGGAGATATCTGCCTGCGGGCTCTGTCTGATCAAATGAAAACCCACTTTAATCGACCGGAAGATCACCTGATTCGCTTTGGTGGCGAAGAGTTTATTATTCTGACCTCAGGAGAAAGTACTGAGTTTTTGGCAGCTCGCCTGGAAGCTCTTCGGTCCAAAGTTGCCGAGACGCCTATCAGGCACCAGACGCTGTTGGTAAAACTGTCGGTGAGTATCGGTGCCGTCATACAGCAGGCATCCTCGAACGAACCGCTGGACACCTGGTTAAAATGCGCAGACCGGAGCCTCTATCAGGCCAAAGAGAAGGGGCGTAATCAGCTTGTGGTCTACGACAATAGCCTCAGGGAACGTTAACAGACAACTTAAGACCCTTAAGAGGCCCGGCAACAGTTAAAAACAAACTGATTAAAAAAGACGGTTTTTTCTGTGATAGCAACAGGTTAAGCTCTGTCCGATGATGTAAAACAATCAGGGAAAGTGTTTAGATTCATGCCGTTGCCAGGGTCAGCCTTTACCTGTGCCATAATTTTCTATGGTGATTTTTATTGTGGTCAGCTTTTTGATTGTCGTTAGCATATCGGCAAAGTCCGGCTTTTATATGGGCCCGGCCACACTCCTATTGACCGGTTTCAGGGTGACACCATGCTAGGCAAGCCAGTATTTCTTTCCTCTTCCCGCCTGATTCGGATCAGCATCTTGCTGTCCCTGATCGGGCTATCCGGCTGCCAACCGGCGAAGCAAGGTGACGAAACCGCCTTCAACAGCGATTATCAGCGTCCGCAGATGCAAAGCACCTTAAGCACCCGTGAAAGCCAATTCGGGCAGCCACAGGTTAAAGGTCTGGATGGCGAAGCCGTTCGCGAGCTGTTAGCCGCTGAAATTGCCGGGCAACGCAATCAGGTGGGTTTCGCCCTGCAGCTCTACATAGAACAGGCCTCACGCCTGCAAAATCCGGAGCTGGCTCGCCGGACAACTTATATCGCCCAATATGCAGGCGATAATCAAACAACTCTGGAAGCAGCCGCTATCTGGAGCGAAACTGATCCGAACAATGTTGAATCCCGCCGTATCAGCAGCACTCTCTTAATCCAACAGGGTGACTATCTGGAAGCCTTTGATTTTCAGAGCGATCTTTTAGCGATGGGCGAAGAAACTCACTTCAGCTATCTGGCGGTCCAAAGCGCCCAGGCCGATGAATACACCCGCAATGAACTTCTGATCGCCCTGAATGGCTTGCGCAGCGAACACCCGGACAATCCGGACTTACTGACAGCAACAGCCCAACTGCTTTATTTCTCTGGCCTGTATCAGGAAGCCACGGAAGCGATCGAAACGTCTCTGGCGATATCACCGCTGAATGTCCGCAGCCTTCTCCTGAAGGCCGATCTTCGGATCACAGTCGATGGCCCACAGGCGGGCATTAAGGTACTTAAGCAGGCGATCCGCAAACAACCGGATAATCTGCGCCTGCAGCTTGCTCTGGCCCGAACACTGGTAAAAGACGGTGATATAGATCAGGCACAGAAAGTCTTTGCCAATATGGCGGACAACCATCCTGAAAATGGTCAGCTGACGCTATCCCTGGCTCTTATTCTGATGGAAAACGGCCTGCCGGATCAGGCCCGACAGGAACTGAACAAACTCCTTGAAAAAGGGTTAGAGCAGGATGCCGCTCACTACTATCTCGGCCACCTTGAAGAGCAGGAAGAGAACACCCTTAACGCCATCGATCATTATCGTATGGTCAAAGGAGGCAAAGATTTTTTGCAGGCTCAGGCCCGGGCTGCACGACTGCTGATCGCTAATGGTGATATTGATGAAGCCCGTGCGCATCTGGCAACGCTTCGCCTGACATTGCCGGAGTACCGTGTCCGGCTCTATTTACTGGAAAGTGAACTGCTGCAGTCTCTGGATCGCACGGAAGAAGCCCATCTCCTGATGACAGAAGCGATCACCTCGGAAGGACCGGACTACGAGCTACTCTACAGTCGAGCCATGATCTCGCTGGAGCAGCAGGATATTGAAGCAATGGAGCGCGACCTGAGAGACATTCTGGACAGCGAACCCAACAATGCGATGGTACTAAACACTCTGGGTTACACCCTGACCGAATACACTGATCGCTATTCTGAAGCGCTACTGCTGATCCGTAAAGCCGCAGCCCTCAAGCCCGGTGACCCGGCCATTACAGATAGCTTAGGATGGGTTTACTTTAAACTGGGCCAACTCAATGAAGCGATTCTCTTCCTTCAGCAGGCTTATAACCAATTACAGGATCCGGAAGTTGCCAGCCATCTGATTGAGGTTTACTGGCAATCTCAGCACCAGGAAGAAGCGGTCGCACTGCTGCTGGAAGCGCAACAACTGTTTCCGGACAATCAGCAGTTGCAGGATATTGAACAACGCTTTCCAAGGCTGGCAGCTGAAGCAGCTGCTCAGGAGGCCAAAGACAAGAACACAGAAAACAGAACCCCTGAAGAAGATAACCTGGACAGCGACACCGCAAACACACCTCAACAGTCTGACCCTGCCAATACCGGTACCGACTAATCCGAGTTAGCCATATGAAGCGCGTTATAATAAACCCTGTTAATCCCAGTTCACCGTCAAAGCCGGGACTTTTAGTCTCGCTTGCGATGGTGCTGCTACTTGCTCTTAACGGCTGCACTACCACAGAGAAGCTGGAACAGGCCTCATCCCCTTTTATGGATGAACATACCCGAAACCTCTCTCAACTGACCCACTGGCAGATTGCCGGCAAAATTCGCCTGAAAACGTCAGACAGTTCAGACAGTGCCAATATCCAATGGCAGCAGTCCGGTGATAGCTACAATCTCACCTTAAGCGGTCCCTTTGGCCAGACCGGCGCTATTCTTGAGGGCACCCCTTATCAGGTGGTACTGACTATTCCGGATGAAGGACGTTTTTCAGATCGTTCACCGGAAAGCCTGCTGTACAACCACTTTGGCTGGGATCTTCCTTTGAGCAGCCTTTTCTATTGGGTTCGAACCCTACCGGCCCCGGGTTCAGATTATTTGTCTGAGCTGAACAATGAACAACAGGTTGCCCGGCTGCAACAGGATGGCTGGGATATCTCTTATGACCGCTATCGTTCGGTCAGCAACGCCACCACTGATGCTCCCAAACTGCCCGGGAGAATCAAAGTTAGCAAAGGCGATCTTGCTCTCACCTTTATCATTAACCAATGGTCACTGCCGAAGCATCAGCTTTCATTATTGCAATAGACTTACATCTTTAAAGCGGGTTTCACTTAACACCTGTTTTAGTTAAACAACACCCGCTTTAAGGCTGATCAATATTCGGTATACTCCTGCCTCTGAATTTCCAGTCTTAATAACACCACTCAAAAGCGGTTATCTGAACAATGCTGACTCTGCCTGCACCTGCAAAACTGAACCTTATGCTTCATATCGTTGGTCGTCGCGAGGATGGCTATCACCTGTTGCAGACTCAGTTTCAGTTTCTAAATTTCTGCGATCAGCTGACATTTACAGCCGCTGATAAAAGTTCTCAGAGCCCTGCTATCGAGCTGACCCCACAGATCCCAGGTGTTTCCAATGAGAACAACCTGATCGTCAAAGCCGCTCGCCAACTGATCTCATTTTGCCGTAAGAAAGGAATAACCAAACCCCTGGCTGATATTCAGATCCGCCTGGATAAGAAGATTCCTATGGGAGGCGGCCTAGGCGGCGGCAGCTCCGATGCAGCAACAGCTTTGGTTGGCCTGAATGAAGTCTGGCAGCTTGGCTGCACAACAGATGAACTGGCCGATATCGGGCTATCGTTAGGCGCTGATGTCCCCGTATTTATCAGAGGAAATGCCGCATGGGCGGAAGGAGTTGGCGAAAAACTGACACCTATTGAGCCGAAAGAACTCTATTACGTGGTTATCTGCCCAAATTGCCATATCTCCACTCAGGAAATTTTTTGTCATCCCGAATTGACAAGAGATACCGAAATCATGACAATTACGCGCGCACTTGATCAGGGCGGCCATAACGACTGCGAACCGATCGTCAAAGCAGCTTACAACGAAGTTGCTGAGGCACTGGATTGGCTCGGTCAGTTTGGCAAATCACAGATGACCGGAACCGGTGCCTGCGTTTTTGCAGGTTTTGATAATGAAGCAACTGCTCAAGCGGTTATTCAGTCATTACCGGACCATTGGCAGGGTTTTGTTACTAGGGGTATAAACAAGTCCCCATTATACAGAGCACTGGCCAATTAATATCGGTATATAGTTGGGGTATCGCCAAGCGGTAAGGCACTGGATTCTGATTCCAGCATCCCCAGGTTCGAATCCTGGTACCCCAGCCATTTCTGTTTCTGGTATGACAGTCATAGGACTGCACACCCGGCCCGCATTTACTCCCGTCAGACTGAATCCAAAGGTAGTTACACGTGTCAAAATTAATGGTGTTCACGGGGAATGCAAACCCCCAGTTAGCCAGCAAAGTTGTTGATTGTTTAGACATTCGTCTGGGCGATGCCACGGTTGGTCAATTCAGTGACGGCGAGATGGCTGTTGAAATTAATGAAAACGTTCGTGGTAAAGACGTTTTTGTTATCCAGTCCACTTGTGTACCTACTAACGATAACCTGATGGAACTGATCCTGATGGTTGATGCACTGCGTCGTGCATCGGCACAGCGTATCACCGCTGTGATCCCTTATTATGGTTATGCGCGTCAGGATCGTCGTGTTCGCTCATCCCGCGTACCCATCAGCGCTAAAGTTGTTGCTGACATGATCGTAGCCGTTGGTGTTGACCGCGTACTGACTGTTGACCTGCATGCTGACCAGATCCAGGGCTTCTTTGATGTTCCTGTTGATAACGTGTACGGTTCACCGATTCTGCTGGACGATATCGAACGCCAGAACTACGAAGATCTGGTTGTGGTATCTCCTGATGTTGGTGGCGTTGTTCGTGCCCGTGCAATTGCCAAGCAGCTGAACGATGCTGACCTGGCGATCATCGACAAACGCCGCCCACAGGCTAACGAAGCTCAGGTGATGCATATCATCGGCGACGTTCAGGATCGTACCTGCGTACTGGTTGATGACATGGTAGATACTGCTGGCACGCTGTGCAAAGCGGCTGATGCCCTGAAAGCCCATGGTGCCAAACGTGTTGTTGCCTACGCAACTCACCCGGTTCTGTCCGGCCCGGCCATCGACAATGTTCGTAATTCTGTTCTGGATGAACTGATCATCACAGACACCATTCCTCTGACCGATGCAGCTAAGAAGTGCGGCAAGATCCGCCAACTGACGCTTTCCGGTCTGCTGGCTGAAGCGGTTCGCCGTGTCAGCAATGAGGAATCCATCAGCGCAATGTTTCGCGGTTAAAACCCGGCATCGTCGCTGAACGATTTTCAAAACAGGCAAACTGTTTGAAAAATGTTGCAGGTTTCTGGTCGCGGGAACCTGCACTTACTTTATATAAACTGAGGAAATAATCATGTCTGATTTCGTATTGAATGCTGTAGTTCGCAGCGACAAGGGGAAAGGTGCGAGCCGCCGCCTGCGTCGTCTGGAAGGCACTACTCCTGCGATCGTTTACGGTCTGGGTAAAGAGCCTGTCGCAATTACAGTAGAGCAGCGCGAGCTGTTCAAAAAGCTGGAAAACGAAGCTTTCTTCACGCACATTCTGGACCTGAACATTGAAGGTGCTGATAACGAGCAAGTTATCCTGAAAGACCTGCAACGTCACCCGTTCAAAGAAATTATCCTGCACGCTGACTTCCAGCGCGTTGATGAGTCTTGCAAAGTGACTGTTCACGTTCCTGTCCACTTCCTGAACGAAGGTGAGTGTAAAGGTGTTAAAACTCAGGGTGGCGTGATCCAGCACCAGAAAGCTGAGGTTGAAGTACGTGCACTGCCTAGCCAGCTGCCTACTGCTATCAACGTAGACATGACTAAAGTAGAAAAAGGCCAGACTATCCACCTGTCTGACCTGAAACTGCCGGCAGGTGCTGAAATCGTTGAACTGACTAAAGGTGCAGATCACGATGCAGCTGTTGTAACGGTTAACGCTCCTAAAGGCGCTGCCGCAGAAGAAGCAGAGGAAGCTGGCGAGGAGTAATCCCCGCTGACTTTCTGAGCGAGGTTTCGGTATGAGTGAAGGTATTCAGCTAATCGTTGGTCTGGGCAACCCCGGAGCAGAGTATGAGCAGACCCGTCACAATGCCGGAGCCTGGTTTGTCGAGGCGCTGGCGAAACACTGCGGTGTTAGCCTGCGTCCCGAAAAGAAGTATCACGGGCTCTATGCCAAGGCCCGATTTGAGGGTCAAGACCTTCATCTGTTGATTCCCTCCACGTTTATGAACCGTAGCGGTCAGTCCACGATTGCAGTCGCCGGTTTCTTCAAAATCCCCCCTGCTGCGATTTTGGTTGCACATGACGAGCTGGATATCCCCCCGGGAACAGCACGCTTTAAACAGGGTGGAGGTCATGGTGGCCATAACGGCCTCAGGGATATCATCAGCAAACTTGGCAACGAAAAAGGTTTCAACCGTTTACGGCTTGGAATCGGCCATCCGGGCAGTAGCGATAAGGTTACCGGATATGTGCTGGGTCGGGCACCTAAGTCAGAGCAAGATGCTTTGAATGACTGTATCGATGAAGCCATAAGAGCCTTACCCGATGCAGTTGCAGGCCAATGGCCCGCTGCTATGAACCGCCTGCACAGTTTCAAATCCGCCTGATCTCTTCTCCCCTCACCGGTAATATTATCTGCCGGTATCTGCCAGCATGCCTGTTGGTATATGCGCCGGTTCATCCACGCACATCAGGATCATCATCATGGGTTTCAATTGCGGTATTGTCGGCCTGCCAAACGTAGGTAAATCGACGCTGTTTAATGCTCTGACCAAATCCGGCATTGATGCCGAGAACTTTCCCTTCTGCACTATCGAACCAAATACCGGTATCGTGCCTATGCCCGATCCCCGACTGGACGCGCTGGCTGAAATTGTCAACCCGGAACGCGTACTGCCGACTACGATGGAGTTTGTGGATATCGCAGGACTGGTGGAAGGTGCCTCTAAAGGTGAAGGCCTGGGTAACAAATTCCTGGCCAATATCCGTGAGACTGATGCGATCGCTCATGTAGTTCGCTGCTTCGACAATGAGAATGTGATTCACGTTGCCAACCGTGTTGACCCGGCTCAGGATATCGAAATTATCAATATGGAGCTGGCTCTGGCCGATATGGACTCTGTGGATAAAGCGATCCACCGTCTGACCAAGATCGCCAAAGGCGGCGATAAAGAAGCTCAGAGCCAGAAAGCTCTGCTGGAAAAAATCCAGCCACACCTTGCTGAAGGCAAGCCACTGCGCAGCTTTGGTCTGAACGATGATGAGAAGAAACTGCTTCGCTCCTATAACTTCTTGACCGTTAAGCCGACCATGTACATCGCTAACGTTGATGAAGACGGCTTCGAAGACAACCCTTATCTGGATATCGTTAAAGGTATCGCAGAAGAAGAAGGCGCTATCGTGGTCCCTGTCTGCAACAAGCTTGAAGCAGAGATTGCTGAACTGGACGATGAAGAGCGCGACATGTTCCTGGCAGACTTGGGCATGGAAGAAGCAGGACTGGACCGTGTAATCCGTGCAGGTTACGGCTTGCTGGGTCTGCAGACCTACTTCACTGCCGGTGTTAAAGAAGTACGCGCCTGGACCGTTAAGATCGGTGCTACCGCTCCGGAAGGTGCCGGTGTGATTCATACCGATTTCCAGCGCGGCTTTATCCGCGCTGAAGTCGTCAGTTACGATGATTTCATTCAGTTCAAAGGCGAACAGGGTGCTAAAGAAGCCGGTAAATGGCGTCTGGAAGGTAAAGACTACATCCTGAAAGATGGTGATGTGGTTCATTTCCGCTTTAATGTTTAAACATTATCGGGGAAAGACTGCAGGTAGTTAAATAATTACTTGCAGCGGGAGGGATTTACAGTATAATCTGCTCCCGCAAATGGCTATGTAGCTCAGTTGGTTAGAGCACAGCACTCATAATGCTGGGGTCGCAGGTTCAAGTCCCGCCATAGCCACCATATTTAAAAAAGCCGCTTCAGATGAAGCGGCTTTTTTCTTTATTATGTCCCGTCCTGAATAAGGTTGACACATTTTCTATCCTAAACTGGAGAAATG